>NZ_JALKFU020000695.1 GCF_023242965.2 Frankia sp. AgKG'84/4 | reverse complement strand
GGCCGCGGCTGGCCGACCCGGCGGCCCGCGCCGACCTGCTGGCCCGCCTCGACGCCGGCATCCCCGTGCTGGGAACGCCGAGCCGGATGGTCGACGTCGTTGACCCCGCCCGCGGCGAGGTCGTCCCGATGACGTTCCGTACCGATGGCCACTGGATCTGGACCGACACCTGCGCCTACTACCTCGACCAGCACGGCGTGCTGCCCGACCCGGACCTGGTGCGCCACCTCGCGGCCAGCCCCGTCGGCGCCGTCGCCGACGAGGTGGCCCAGCACCGGGTCCTCGCCCACCTGCTGGGCCCGCACACCGAGGAGCCGGTGTGGGTCGTCCCGCAGATGGGCGCACCGCTCCACCCGGACCGCCCATGACCCTCGCCCTCCCCCCGGCCGTGCACGCCGCCGTCCCCGGCCTGCCCGCACTGCCCGGCCCGTCCGCTCCGTCCGGCCCCTCGGGCTCGCCCGGCTCCGTCCGCCTGCCCACCAGGACCGCCGTGCCGCTGGGCCCACGGCCCGACCCAGTCGACCCGCGGGCCACCGCGGCGATCTCGCCCCGCGCGCTCCCCGCACCGA
>NZ_JALKFU020000694.1 GCF_023242965.2 Frankia sp. AgKG'84/4 | reverse complement strand
CCCGGGTCACGGGGGGTGGCCGGGACGAAGACGAGGGCGCCGGCGGCGACGGCCAGGCCCAGGGGCAGGTTGACGAGGAACAGCCACTGCCAGTCCCCGGTGCGCAGCAGCAGCCCGCCGAGCAACGGCCCGGCGGCGGGCGCGACGTTGACGACGGTGGAGAGCGCGGCGAGGACCCGGCCCATCGCCTCGGGGCGGGCCAGGCCGGCGGCGAGCGCCATCGCGGACGGTTCGAGCAGCCCGCCGCCGAAGCCCTGCACGACCCGCGCGGCGATCAGGGTGGCGGGTGAGCCGGCCAGCGCGCACAGCAGCGAGCCGAGTCCGAACAGCCCGAGGCCGGCGAGGAACACCGTGCGCCCGCCGAGGCGGACGCTGGCGTAGCCCAGCAGTGGCAGCGCGGACGCCGCGGCGAGCAGGTAGGCGATCGTGACCCAGACGATCGTGGTGAGCGGCGCGTCGAACGCGGCGCAGAGCCGGTCGAGGGCGACGGCGACGACCGTGCCGTCGAGGACCGCCACCAGTGCGGCGCCGGCGAGCACGACCACGGCCGGGCCGGTGCGCACCCTCGTCG
>NZ_JALKFU020000693.1 GCF_023242965.2 Frankia sp. AgKG'84/4 | reverse complement strand
ACGGTGACGTGCGGCACCTGCGCGAGGCCGCCGACTGCGCCCCCGACCGCGAGCGGGAGCTACTGCAGCGGATCAGGCCGACCAGGTGGTCGCCACGATCTTCGTCAACCCGTTGCAGTTCGGCGCCGGCGAGGACCTCGACCGCTACCCGCGCACGTTCGAGGCGGACCTCGCGCTGTGCGCCCGGGAAGGCGTTGACGTCGTCTTCGCGCCGACGGTGATCCACGAGGTGCCGCCGCTGGTGCGCTTCAGCGCCGGGTCGCTCGGGGAGATTCTCGAGGGCGCCTCCCGGCCCGGCCACTTCGATGGGATGCTGACCCTCGTCGGGACCATGCTGCACCTGGTCCGGGCGGACCTGGCCTTCTTCGGCCGCAAGGACGCCCAGCAACTCGTCTGCATCCGGCGGATGGTCGCCGACCTGGCGTTCGACGTGTCGGTGATCGGCGTGGACACGGTGCGCGAGCCCGATGGCCTCGCCCTGTCCAGCCGCAACGCCTACCTCACGCCCGGGCAGCGCACCGACGCACTCGCGCTGTCGCGTGCCCTGGCCGCGGGCGCGGCGGCGGCGGAC
>NZ_JALKFU020000692.1 GCF_023242965.2 Frankia sp. AgKG'84/4 | reverse complement strand
CCCGCCGACCAGGACCCGGCGCCCGCCCGCCCGGGAGCGCAGAAAGGCCGGACCGTCGGAGTCCGCCGGGGCCGTCCGGGTGGCGTTCAGCTGCCGGTTGCCGGCGGAACTCCCGCGCCGGATGGGCATGTTGGCACCGAGGAGACGTTCGGCGAGCGGTCCACGCCGCCGTGCCGGCAGGTTCGGCGCCGGCTGCAGGTCGGCGCCGGTGACGACGGGTGCCACCCAGGACCCCGCCGGTCCCGATCCCTCGGCGGCGACCGCGCCATCGTGCGCCGCATAGGGCATGGACGGCACAGGCGGCGCGAACGGGACAGGCGGCGCGAACGGGACAGGCGGCGCGAACGGGACGGAGCCGGCGTAAGACAGCGGCGGTGCAAGCGGCGCAGTTGGTGCACGCGGCACAGGCGGCACAGGCGACGCGGATCCCCCGGCAGTCCCGGCGGGTGGCGGGGCGCCGGTCGGATAGGGGCCGTGGGCGACGTCGAACCGGCTCGGCTCGGCGGTCTGGGCAGTGAACGGATCGGCGGCCGCCGCCGCGCCCGCGCCCGCCGCGGGGCCGGGCTCGATGC
>NZ_JALKFU020000691.1 GCF_023242965.2 Frankia sp. AgKG'84/4 | reverse complement strand
GCGGGGGGCTGGTCACCGGCCGTGCACGGGCCCGGCCCGGCCCGGGAGCCATGGCCGGTCGGTACGCCTCCGCCGGCGGCCGCCTTCCGGCCCACGCTCCCGCCGCCCACACCGATTCCGCCCTCCCCGCCGTCGCCGAACTCCCGGCTGACGCCGTTGCCGCCGCACCCGTCCCACCCGCCCCGGCCCGTCCGCTCGCCCGACGGGCCGGACGTACCGGGCGGTCGGGGCGGTATTGACCTCGCCCGCGTCCCGACCCCGCCGCCGTCGGACTCGTCGGTGTCGCGGTGGAGCTACGACACCGACGACCCGGACCCGCGCGCCCCGGTCCGTCACCGCCCCGCGCCCCGGCCGGGCCCGCGACCAGCGGACGACGGATGGATGGAGGAACGGGAGCGCCGACCCGGACCCGTGCCCACCGGGCGACCCGTGCCCACCGCGAGTCGGCCTGAGGACGCCTCCGGCCGGGACCACCCGGGCGAGGCGACGATCCGGCCGCCGGACCGGGCGCCGCGGTCCAGGCCGCCGCATCCGTCGGCCTTTCCGGCGCGGATCCGACCCGCCGGGACCACC
>NZ_JALKFU020000690.1 GCF_023242965.2 Frankia sp. AgKG'84/4 | reverse complement strand
GCTCGGTATAGGTGAGCGTGACGGCATCGTCCGGTGACCCGTCCGCTGCGCCGGCGGGCCCGTGGGGGGCGGCGGCAACGGCAGCGGAGACGGCGACGACGGCGACCGCGTCCGGGGTGCGCCGCGTCTGGTCGGCCACCAGGGCGGCGAGAGGGCGCTCGGCGAGCGGGTCGGTGCGTCCGCTGGTCCACTCGTCGACGACGAGGTGACGTTCCGTGGTGGACATCGCGTCGAGCTCGCCGAGGACGGCGTCGTCGGCGGCCTGCTCGGCGAGGCGGGCGAAGCGACCGGCGAAACGCTCCGCGTCGGCCGCGGTGAACAGGGTCGCGTCGACCGCGGCGAGCACGCAGACCACGTCGGCGTCGTCCTCGACCGCCAGGGTCAGCGGGACGCCCACGGGCCCCTCGTGCCCGCGCAGCTCCTCGGTGCCCAGCCCCGTCAGGGTCAGGCCGTCCAGCACTCGCGGGTGGTAGGCGAACATCACGTCGAACAGGCCGGCGCTGGTGCCGCTGGCGGGCGGCGCGCCGGGGCGGCGGCCCCGTGAGGTGACCGTCCCACCCGGCGCGGCGGGAC
>NZ_JALKFU020000689.1 GCF_023242965.2 Frankia sp. AgKG'84/4 | reverse complement strand
CCGCCGGACCCCGTGGTCCGCGCGGTCCCGGCGGACCCGCCGGTCCGGGGCAGACCCCCGGATCCGGTCTCGCGCCGGGCGGCTGGGTCTAGGGCGGGGGCCGGGATGCGCGCCTTCGACCCGGACGACTATCGCCGGCGGGTGCTGGCCTCGGTGCACCGCCGCGGCGGAGCCGAGCACAGCGACCCGTTCGAGATCTACGACATCGAGCTGGAGTCGGTCGACACGCTCGACGACGGTGCGGTCCGGGACCGGATAGCCGAGGTCTGGGCGTTCTGGCAGCGCGGCCGGGACCATCCCCGCTACCGCGGCGTGATCCTCGGGCTGCTGGAACGGCACGCGGAGCTGTCCGCGTCGCTGGCCGAGCGCACCACCCGCCTCGCCCTGCGGGACCGGGTCGCCGCCGCCCGGGCGGAGCGGGACGACGAACGGTTCGCCGAGCTGGACGCCGCCGCCCGACGGCTGGTGGCCCGCTTCGGCGGCCTGCCCGAGGACCGGATCGCGGGCCTGCGGACGTGGGCGGCGACGCAGGGCATCGACGAGGCGGAGTTCGCCCGGCGCATCCGCCGTCAC
>NZ_JALKFU020000688.1 GCF_023242965.2 Frankia sp. AgKG'84/4 | reverse complement strand
CCGCCGCGGCGGCGCGGGTGCGGGCGTCGGGCCGCGAGACGGACGTGCGGGCGGGCAGCATCGATCGAGGCCGTCTTCCGATCAGGCACGCCGAGGATGACGTGCAGTGAACAGATCTGAACACGCAGCGATGAACCCTAGCGTGCCACGGCGGCGACGCCCGGCAGGCCAGGCGACTCGTCCGGCCCTGCATTGGGGGTCCAACGAACGGGCCCTCGGTGCGCGTCCCCGCCATCCTAGGAAGCGACGGCTGGCCCTCCACCACCTACCGGTAGCCGAGCGTGACCACCATGACGTCCGATCTGGTTAGCCCGATCTCTGCCATGCAGGGGTATTGGCCCAGAAACCGGGCAGGGAGGCGGGGTCAACGTCAACTGCCGGGGCGAGGACTGGGTGCGGCGGCCGCCGCCGAGCCGCTGGCCACGGCGACCTTCGATCGAGGAGGTGGCATGCGGGTCAACGACGACGCCGGGAACTCCGCCGGCCCAGCCGACTCTGCGGGCACGAGCGACCCGGCCGGTCCAGGCGACCCGGCCGGCACGAGCGACCCGGCCGGCACGAGCGGCTCGGCCGGCA
>NZ_JALKFU020000687.1 GCF_023242965.2 Frankia sp. AgKG'84/4 | reverse complement strand
GCGGTGGCCCCGGCTGGGGCGGCCTGGGCGGCTTCCCCGGCCCTGGTTTCGGCGGTCCGGGTGGGTTCGGTCCCGGCTTCGGCCGCGGCGGCCCGCGGGTGGGGCGCGGTGACGTCCGGGAGGCGTTGCTCGCGCTGCTGGCCGAGGAGCCTATGCACGGCTACCAGATGATCCGCGAGCTGTCCGAGCGCAGCGGCGGAACCTGGCGGCCGAGCCCCGGGTCGGTCTACCCCGTGCTGTCCCTGCTCACCGATGAGGGCCTGGTGCGGGCGGTGGAGGCGGACGGCAAGCGCGTGTTCCACCTCACCGACGCCGGCCGTGCCCACGTCGAGTCCCGGTCCGGGCGGCGCAAGCCGTGGGAGACGGCGGCGGCCAGTGCCGACGACGACCTGACGAGTCTGCGCTCGCTGGCCTTCGCGGTCGGCGCGGCCGTCGTCCAGGTCGCGCAGGCAGGTGACGAGTCGCAGCTCGCGGCGGCCCGGACGCTGCTCGCGGAGACCCGTCGCGGCCTCTACCGCATCCTCGCCGCCGATGGCGACGGCGACGGCGAGCCGGCCGCCGAGGGGCGGGCGAAGGG
>NZ_JALKFU020000686.1 GCF_023242965.2 Frankia sp. AgKG'84/4 | reverse complement strand
GGCCGGCTCGTCGTGTCCGGGGCTCGCCGCGCAGCTCAGGTCCACCGCCGCCGACCTGCGCCGCGGTCTGGAGGGACCCACCGACGACGTGCTCGCCGAGCTGAGGGCCGCGGCAGACGCGCTGGACACGACGGACCTGCTCGTCGCCCGCGCCGAACTGCACCTGGCCCTCGGCTCGGTCTGGCAGGAACGGGCCGGCGGCGACCCGGCGGCACTGGGCCCCGCGGTCGAGCAGTACCTGACAGTGCTACGGCTGGTCACCATCGAGACGGCCGCGGAGGTGTTCGCCGCGGCGCAGGTCAACCTCGCCACCGCGTACCTGGCGATGCCGATGAACCAGGCCTCCGACCAGCTGCGCGTCGGCGTCGCCATCCAGGGGCTGCGCACGGCGCTGACGGTGTACACGCCGCGGGACCATCCGCAGCGGTGGTCGAGCACCCAGCTCAACCTGGCCAACGCCCTGGTGTACGCGCCGTCGGCGCACCGGCGGGACAACCTGATCGAGGCGGTCGCCCGGTTCCAGCAGGTCGCCGCGAGCCGCGACCCCGGCGCCGACCCGGTCGGCCACGCCCGGGCGC
>NZ_JALKFU020000124.1 GCF_023242965.2 Frankia sp. AgKG'84/4 | reverse complement strand
AACAGGTCGGCTCCACATTCAGCCGAAACGAAAACCTCGCCGGCACGGAGGCATCGCTGGCACGAAAGCGCCGCCGAGGCCAAGGCGTCGCCGACACAAACGCGCGCCCCTGGCACAAAAGCGCCACCGACACCAAAAACGTCGCTGGCAAGCCCGCCACCCCAACACAAGCCGCCGCCACTTCCGGGCACCGCCAATCCCTGTTCGGGCCGCTTCTGTAGGGGCAAATCGGGCGCGGAACCCTGCAGAAGCGGCCGAAAGCGCGTTGTCCCCCGACAGCGACAGGGGGGACGCCCCGTTTCGGGTGATGTGGGCGGTGCGGGCTTGCGTGTACGCAAAGAGGGGACCGGGCCGACCTGGTGGTCGACCTGATCCCCTCCTACGCGAGACGGGCGGTCCGCCCGGCCGCCCGTCCGCTCCGGCCAGGGGCGCAGCACCCTAGCCGGCGACCACCCAGGAATCCGCGCCGGTCAGCAGCGTCCGCAGGTCACCGCGGCCGCCAGGCCGGGCCGTCGCCAGCCGCTCCTGGTACAGCTGGTCGAAGCTCGGCTGGGACACCGATCGGTACACGCCGATCGGCGGCTCGGCGAGCGCCGTCTCCGCGAGCCGGGCGAGCCCGTACGCGTAGGTCGAGTTGGGCGTGCCCGGGTCGTGCACGACCACGCGGGAGTCGCCGCCGTTGCCGATCGCCAGCTCGCCGGTGCTCGGGTCGCGGATGACACCCCACTGCTCGTTGCTGCCGAACACGATCGGCAGTCCGGGGGAGAGGCGGATGGGGGCCTGGTCCGGCGACGCCGGGTTGTCCGTGTCGGACGGCGCACCGGCGGCGCCCCGCGGCTGACGCGGGATCGCGCTGAACGTCGGGCAGCCCTGGCGGATCTCGACCAGTGCGGCGCCCTTGTGGGCGGCGGCGGCGGTGAGGGTCGCGGTGAGGTGCCGACGGTCGGAGTCAACGGTGCGGGCCACGAAGGTGGCACCGGCGCCGAGCGCGAGCGCGACCGGGTTGAACGGGTAGTCCAGCGAGCCGTGCGGGCTCGACGGGCTGACCGTGCCGACCTTGGACGCGGGCGAGAACTGGCCCTTCGTCAGACCGTAGATCTGGTTGTTGAACAGCAGAATCTTGAGGTTGACGTTGCGGCGCAGCGCGTGGATCAGGTGGTTTCCACCGATGGACAGCGAGTCGCCGTCACCGGTGACCACCCACACCGACAGGTCCGGCCGGTTGATCGAGATCCCGGTCGCGAACGACGGTGCCCGCCCGTGGATGGAGTGGATGCCGTAGGTGTCGAGGTAGTACGGCAGCCGGGAGGAGCAGCCGATGCCCGACACGATGACCGTGTTCTCGGGGGCGACACCGAGCGCGGGCAGCAGCCCTCGCATCGTCGAGAGGATCATGTGGTCCCCGCAGCCGGGGCACCAGCGGACCTCCTGGGGGGTGGTGAAGTCGGCGACGGTCGGGGCCCGCCGGCCGCTGCCGCCGCCAGCCGGCTCCTCCGCCGTCGCCCCGCTCGTCTCGTTGACCTCGCTCATCGTCCCGCCTCCGGGGTCGCGTCCTGACTGGTAGCGGTAGCGGTGGCCGCGGTCGCCGCGCCGGCGAGGCGCGCGGCGACGTCGCCGAGCACCTTCACGGAGCGCTCGCCCGAGGTGTCATCCTCGGTGATGCCCGCGATCACCCGAGTGATCACGGAGGCGAGTTCCGCGGACCGGAAGGGCATGCCGCGGGTCTGGTTGTAGCTGACGGTGTCGATCAGGGTCTCGCGGCGCAGGTGGCCCGCGAGCTGACCGAGGTTCATCTCCGGCACGAGCACGGTGTGGTACTCGGACAGCACCGACGCGACGTTCGCGGGCAGCGGAGCGATGTGCCGCAGGTGCGCCTGGGCGACCTTCAGCCCCGCGGCGCGCACCGTCTGGCAGGCCTCGCCGATGGGGCCCCAGGTCGAGCCCCAACCGATCACGAGCACGTCCGCGCCGGACCCGGGCGGCCCGCTCGGGTCGTCGACCTCGAGCAGCGGCACATCGATGCCGTCGATCTTGGCCTGCCGGGTGCGGGTCATCAGGTCATGGTTGTCCGGGTCGTAGGACACCGCGCCGGTCTGGTCGGCCTTCTCCAGGCCGCCGATGCGGTGGGTCAGGCCGGGGGTGCCGGGGATCGCCAGCGGCCGGGCGAGGGTCGCCGGGTCGCGGGAGTAGGGCAGGAAGACCGGGTTGCCGGCGTCGTCGACCGCGTTCGGCTCAGTGGCCAGGTCGATCCCGATGAACGGCAGATCCGCCACCTCGGGTACCCGCCACGGCTCGCTGCCGTTGGCGATGTAGGCGTCGGAGAGCAGGATGACCGGGGTCCGGTAGGCGAGCGCGATGCGCGCCGCCTCCATCGCCGCGTCGAACCCGTCCGCCGGGGAGCGCACGGCGATCACCGGGATCGGGGCCTCGCCGTGCCGGCCGTAGAGGGCCTGCAGCAGGTCGGACTGCTCGGTCTTGGTCGGCAGACCGGTGGACGGGCCGCCGCGCTGCACGTTCACGATGACGAGCGGCAGCTCCATGATCACTGCGAGGCCGAGGGCCTCGGCCTTGAGCGCCATGCCCGGCCCGGAGGTGACGGTCACGCCGAGCATGCCGGCGAACGACCCGCCGATCGCGGCACCGATCGCGGCGATCTCGTCCTCGGCCTGGAAGGACCGCACGTCGTTGGACGCCAGGATGGACAGCTCGTGCAGGATCTCGGACGCCGGCGTGATCGGGTAGGCGCCGAGGAACAGCGGCATCGCGGCCTGGTGGGCCGCGGCGACCAGGCCGTAGGCGACCGCCTTGTTGCCCTTGAGGTGACGGTAGGTGCCGGGCGGGAGCGCAGCCGGCCGCACCTCGTAGACGTTCGCGAACGCCTCGGTCGTCTCACCGTAGATCACCCCGGCGCGCAGCGCGGCGATGTTCGCGGCCTGCACGTCCGGCTTGGACGCGAACCGCTTGCGCAGGTACTCGATCGTGTCCTCGACCGGCTGGCTGAACATCCAGGACACCAGGCCGAGGGCGAACATGTTCTTCGTCCGCGCGGCGTCCTTGCGCTTGAGGTTGTGGTCGGCGACGGCCGCGGAGGCGAACCCGGTCAGGTTGAGCGCGTGCACCTGGTAGGCGTCCAGCGAACCGTCGGTGAGCGGGTCGGCCTCATAACCGGCCTTCTCCAGGCCCAGGACCGTGAAGGTGTCGGTGTCGACGATGATCACGCCGCCGGGCCGCAGCTCGGTGACGTTGGCCTTCAGGGCCGCCGGGTTCATCGCGATCAGGACGTCGGGCTGGTCGCCGGGGGTCGAGATGTCGTGGTCGGCGATGTGGAGCTGGTAGCTCGACACCCCGGCCACGGTTCCCGTTGGCGCGCGGATCTCCGCCGGGTAGTTCGGCAGGGTCGCCACATCGTTGCCGATGGCGGCGGCCTGGGCGCCGAACCGGTCTCCGGTGAGCTGCATTCCGTCGCCGGAGTCACCGGCGAACCGGATCACCACGTTCTCCAGCCGTCTGACCCCGTCGGGCCGCTCGGACAACTGCTCGGTGGGCATGGGAGACCTCATTTCAGGCGTCGCGTCCCGCGCCGAACATCACCGGGGAGTGCTCGGCGAGGCGGGCGGCGCGGATCAGTGATCAGGGCAGGGCAGATCGGGGAACGGGCAGGTCGGGAGCCCGACCGCCGATCGAGGCAGCCGATCCGGCCGACCCGTTCGGGCCGGGCGGATCGGCGGGGTCGGTGCGATCAGCCGAGTCGGCGGTGGCGGTGGCGGCGGCGGAGTCGGAGTCGGCGGAGTCCGAGTCGGCGGAGTCCGAGTCGGCGGAGTCCGAGTCGGCGGAGTCCGAGTCGGCGGAGTCCGCCGGACGCGGCAGATCGCCGGAGCCGACGGCACGCAGGGACTGCACCCGGAGCACGGCGCGGGCCACCGACGCCGCGGCGGCGTGCAGCTGGTCGACGGTGGTGAACCGGCCGACGCTGAAACGCAAGGTCTCCCGCGCCGCCGTTGCCGACAGGCCCATCGCCAGCAGCACCGGCGACGGTTCCTGCCCCCCGCCGTGGCACGCGGACCCGGCGGAGACCGCCACGTCCGGCAGGCAGGACTGCACGGCGTCGGCGTCGGCGTCGACGAACCGCAGGCTCAGCGTGTTCGGCAGCCGGATCGGGCCGGGCCGTCCGGTGCCACCCTCGACCGGCCCGTTGACCTTGACCGTCTCGGTGCCGAGCCAGGCGACCAGCAGGTCGTAGAGCAGGTCGGTCTGGTCGCGGTGCCGGGCGGCCTCGTCGTCCATCACCGCGGCGGCGATCCGCGCGGCGGCGCCGAAGCCGACGATGCCCGGGGCGTTCAGGGTGCCCGACCGCAGACCGCGCTCCTGCCCGCCGCCGTGCAGGATCGGGGTGAGCCGCGACCGCGTGCCGCGCCCGGCGACGAGCATCCCGACGCCCTTCGGCCCGTAGATCTTGTGGGCGGACGCGACGGCCAGGTCGATCCCGGCGTCGTTGACCGCGACGGGAAGCCGCCCGAGTGCCTGGGTGACGTCGCAGAGGAACAGCGCCCCGGCGTCGTGGACGAACGGCGCGACGTGCCGCGGGTTGGTCAACGCCCCCGTCTCGTTGTTCGCCGCCATCACGGCGACCAGGGCGACCTCACCGCCGGCGGGCGTGGGACGCAGCAGCGCGCGCAGATGGGAGAGGTCGAGGGCGCCACCCGGGTGCACCCGGATGGTCTGCACGCTGCCCTCGTACCGCTCGGCGGCGGCGCGCGCCGCACCCAGCACCGCCGGATGCTCGGTCGCGCCGACCAGGATCCGCCGCCGCGTCGGCGGTTCACCGCCGAGCAGGCCGACGATCGCCAGGTTCGCGGCCTCGGTGGCACCGCTGGTGAACACGACATCGCGGGGGCGGGCCCCGGCGAGCGTGGCGACGTCGCGGCGGGCGTGCTCGACGAGGCGCAGGACGGCCTGGCCGGCCGGGTGCGGGCTCGCTGGGTTCGCGAAGTGCTCCCGTAGCAACGGCAGCATCGCGTTGAGGACTTCCGGGTCGACCGGGGTCGTCGCGTTGTGGTCCAGATAGATCATGCGGAGCCGCCGGGGCCGTGTTCCGGGCTGTCCGGGCTTCCTGGTCCGCAGTCCGGGCAGCCCGGGTCGCGCCGGGTCCGCGGGGCGCGCAGGTCCACGTCCCACAGGTCGATGTGGACGAGACGGCCGACGGCGGGCTCGGCGAACCCGCCGGCGACCTTCAGTGCCTCCGTCGCCGCCAGGCAGCCGACCGTCCCGGCGACCGAGCCGAGCACCGGGAAGCCGAGTGGCTCCCAGGACGGGTCGCCCGCCGGGAACACGCACCGCAGGCACGGCTCCCCCGGCCGGACCACCAGCAGGTACGCCTCGGTGGAGTTCATTGCCGCGACGACCAGCGGCACCTCGTTGCGGAGGCACAGCCGATTGATCAGGTAGCGCTCGGGGAAGTTGTGCCGGGCGTCGACGACCACGTCGGCCTCGGCGATCAGGCCGGGCACCGCGGGGTCGTCCAGCGGGCGGTCGATCGCGACGATTTCCACCTGCGGGTGGTGCGCCCGCAGCGTGTCGGCGGCGCAGAGCACCCGCGACTGCCCGACCCGCTCCGGGCGCATCAGCGTCTGCCGGTTGAGGTCGGGCTCCTCCAGGTCACCGGGGTGCACCAGGATGAGCCGGCCGACCCCGGCGGCGGCCAGGTAGGTTGCCGCCGCCCCGCCGACCCCGCCGACCCCGGCCACCAGCACCGTCGCCTGACTCAGCCGCCGCTGGACCGCGACCCCGAACCCGGGGATGGTCACCTGCCGGTCGTAGCGTCGGGAGACGTCGGCACCGGGCGGGGCGGACTGGACGGGCAACGCCGAATGACCAGGCAGCACCGACTGACCAGGCAGCACTGACGGGCCGGGCAGCACTGACGGGCCGGGCAGCACTGACGGGCCGGGCAGCACTGACGGGCCGGGCAGCGTTGACGGGCCGGGCAGCGTCCGCGCCGCCGGTCCGGGGCAGATCGTCCGCAGGCGGGAGGAGGAGTGGGATCGGGCAGTGACCATCGTGCGCTCCGCGGTTATCGGCAGGACGGGTGGAAAAGGGCGGGCTGCTCCGCCGAGCCGGGGCCGGTCAGGCGACCAGCGCGACCCGGCCGATCTCCGGCAACAGCTCCTTCAGCCGGGCCTCGATCACCCCGGAGAGGGTCGCGCCCGCGCTGGAGCAGCTCCCGCAGGCACCGGTCAGCTTCAGGTGCACCTCAGCGGAGCCCGGCTGGCCGCCGCCGGCGAGGACGGCGACGATCTCGGCGTCGCCGCCATCGCCCTGCAGGAACGGACGGATCTCCGCCATCGCCTCTTCGACCCGCTCGCGCAGCAACACGTCGGCCTCGCTGCGCTCCGGTGTGTCCGAGGCGCCGAACGACGACCCGCAGCCGCAGGAGCTCTTCGCGTTCGGGTTGGTGAAGGTGAAGCCGGAGGACGTCAACGTCTCGGCGTAGTCCACCCGCATGCCCTGCAGCAGGTGCGCCACCGAGGAGGCAACGACGACGTCGAAGCCGTCCTGGCTGTGGACGGCGTCCTCGGCCTCGGCGCCGGGGACGAGCGAGAGGTTGTAGGTGTAGCCGGCGCAGCCGCCCGTCTCGACGCCGATGCGCAGGGCGAAGCCGTCCGTCCCGGGCGTCGAGGTGAGCAGGTGACGCACCTGCGTGCGGGCCCGCTCGGTCAGCTCGATGACGGGAGTGGTCGTGGTCATGGGGTGCCAACCTCCGCGGGTGCACGGTCGGTGATGAGGCGGCCGCCGACCTCGGCCACCGCCTTGTCGATGAGGTCGTAGATCTCCACCGGCTCGATGCCGGCGTCCTCGAGTGCTTCCCTCGGACCCGGGCCGATCTTGCTGCAGAGCACCGCGGCGCAGTCGGCGAGCATCTCGATGGTCTGGTCGAGCTTCGACGGGCCCTTGCCGTCGCCCTCGTCGTCGTCACAGTCGGACGGGCCGTTGCAGTAGCGGTCCACGTCGCGGGTCTGTACCAGCCGTGCCCAGCCGGGCGCGGCCTCGTAGATCCAGAACTCGCCGGCGTGGCCGAAGTGCTGGTTGACGACGCCGCTGCCCTTGGTCGCGACGGCGACGAGAACCACCTCGGCCGGGCGCAGCGCCGGGATGGCCGGCTCGTCCGGGGCGGCCGGGCCCGTCGGGAGCGTCATGCCGGTGGAGATGTTGAGGCTTTCCCGGGTCATCGCGACCTCGGAGCGCCAGCGCTCGATCTCCTCGTGCGCGGCCTGCCGGCCTTCGAGGTCGTAGGCGATCTCGCGGCCCTGGTAGGTCTCGGGGCTGAACTCGTCGCCGCGGTCCTCGCCGAGCAGGCCGACCGCGTCGGAGCGGCACTGCCGGCAGTGCCGCATCATGTTCATCTCGGCGCCGTCGTCCTGCTCGCACCGGTCCTGCAGCGCCTTGAGCTCCTGCGCGGTCGGCCCGCGCTGGCCGGTCAGGCCGAAGTGGGTGCCGTGCTCGGGTGCTGAGACCAGCGGCATCACGTTGTGCAGGAAGGCGCCGAGCTCCTTGACCGTCCGGGAGACCTCGACGAGGTGGGTGTCGTTGACCCCGGGGATCAGCACCGAGTTGACCTTGCAGAGGATCTTCCGGTCGGCGAGCGCGGCGAGGCCCTCGAGCTGCTGCTCGGAGAGGATCCTCGAGGCTTCCCGGCCGGTGTACCGCTGGCCCTTGTAGGCGACCCACGGGTAGATCCGCTCACCGACCTCGGGGTCGATCATGTTGATCGTGATCGTCACGTGGTCGACGTTCAGGTCGGCGATGCGGTCGACGAACTCGGGCAGCCGCAGCCCGTTGGTCGACAGGCACAGCTTGATGTCCGGGCAGTCCCGGGCCACCAGTTCCATCGTGCGGAACGTCTGCTTCGGGTTGGCCAGCGGGTCGCCGGGCCCGGCGATGCCGAGCACGCTCATCTGTTTGATCTCGCTGGCAACCAGCTTGACCTTGGCAAACGCGTCCTCGGGGGTCAGCAGGTCGCTGGTGACGCCCGGCCGGCTCTCGTTGGCGCAGTCGTACTTCCGGTTGCAGTAGTTGCACTGGATGTTGCAGGCGGGGGCGACCGCGACGTGCATGCGGGCGTAGTACTGGTGCGCCTCGGCGCTGTAGCACGGATGGTTGGCGATCTTCTCGGCGATCTCCGGGTCCTGCTGCGGCGTGGTGGTGCCACAGCTGGTGGTGCTCCGGCAGCCCGCGCTCATCGGGGGCCGTCCTTCCCACCGGCCGCCCCCGCAACGGTGGACTTCGCCGCCTGCTCGCCGCCGGCCTTCTCGCCGTCTCCGTGACCCTGGCCGTGGCCCTTGCCACCGCCGCCGGAACAGTCGGCCTTGCCGTGCTTGCAGCCGCCGCCGGACCCGCCGTGGTGCTCGTCCGCGGTCGGTGCCGAGGTCGAGACACTCGTCGCGATCGGGACTGCGGCCGGCGGCGTGCTCGGCTGGCGGGCGGGTTCGCCCTCGTCGTCCGGCGGCGGGGCGAGTTCGCGCTCCAGGGCGCCGACGACCCGGCCGTTGCGGAAGGCGACCGCGTAGACGATGTGTTCCTGCAGGTAGAGGCCGACGTTGATGACCTCGCCCCGGGTACCGGCCTCGACCAGCACGTCACCGACGGAGACCGCCGGGTCGGGGTAGGTGCCGTCGTTGCGCAGCTCCTTGACGGTGACGACGACGTCTCCGACGTCGTAGGTGTTGCTGCTCACTGGTCCTCCTCCGGCTGCGCGGTCGGTGCCGGCCGGGCGTCGCCCGGCCGTGCCACGGTGATGTCGGACGACGGCACGAAGCCCGCCGCCTGGGGTGCGCGGTCCTTGAGGACCTTGAAGACCCGGTGGTCCAGCGCCGTGGCCTTGAGGAATGCCTGATAGCAGCGCTCGAGGCCGTCGTGGTAGGCGCGCAGCAGTTCCGCCGGGTCGGCCTGCTCGCCGTCGCCGCCGGCGGCGTGCAGGCGGCCCAGCTCGTCGCCGAACAGCCGCAGGATGTGCAGCCGGTTGACGGCGACGACGCGGGGGTCGTAGGCGACACCCAGCAGGTCGAGGTACTGCTCCGCGGTGGTGCAGCGGTGGAACTCGGCGAGCTGGGCCGCGGCGGTGGTCGTGCTCATGCCGACGTCTCCTTCTCGGCCTGGCCCTCGAGCAGGGCGATTTCGGCGTACGCGTCGTAGGTGCGCTGGGCGACGTCGAGGATCGACTCCCAGCCGAGCGGGAGCTCCTCAGAGAGGTCGTGCAGGTCGAGCTTCAGCTGCGAGGCGCGGCTGTTGAGCCGGCGCAGCCGCTTGCGGGCCGCCTCCGGGTCGAGTTCGGTGCCGTCCCCGGGTCGGGTGCCCTGCGCTACCGGGTCAGGCGTCATCGCGGGCGACCTCCCCGTACTGCTCGATCACCTTGGTCGCGCCGGTCACCAGGGACTCGCCCCGGGCGCTGAGCTTGTCCAGCGAGTCGAAGCCGAAGCGCTGCACGTCCCGCAGCGCCTCGGAGACGACGACGAGCCGGCCGGCGAAGATGATCACACGACCGAAGCCCTCGTGGCTGAGGTCGAGGATCGTCGTCGTGAAGGCGCCGGTGGCCCGCTCGGTGGCGGCGGCGATGGCCTGGTAGAACGACCGCAGCCGGGCCTCGGTCGCGGGCTCCAGGTCGCAGTTGGCGGCGATGTTGCGGCGGTCCTCGCGGGTGAGGACGAACGGCGCCAGCAGGTGGTCGTCGGAGAACCGGTCGAGCTGGCCGTACGCGTCGCTGGCGCGGACCTGGTCGACGAGGTCGCGCAGGAATCCGGTCGTCTCGGTCATGCCGCGTCTCCCTTGAGCACCGCGGCGACGCTGCGGGTCCAGCTCTGCTCGACCGGCTGCGGGTCTCGGGCCCGCATCACCTTGCGCAGCCACGGCGGCGGGGTGCCCGCGAGGGTCGAGATGTACCGGGCCAGCAGGTCCTCGACGCTGGTGCCCTTGGCCACCTTCACCGGATGGATCTTGGCCTTCACGACGCGGGCGGCCGCTGTGCCGCCGATGTCGCTGATGTTGAGGATCACGCAGTCGAGGACCGCCGCGAGCCTGGATTCGATCTTGCCTTCCTCGTCGTCGGAGGCCGCGTCGAGCAGGCGGCGCTCCAGCAGGCGCGACCCGGTGGGGCCGACCTCGTACACGTCGAACCGTTGGCACCAGCCGAAGTGCTGGTCCACGGCGGTTCCATCGCTGGTGGCGAAAGCGATCTTCAACACGGTGACTCCTGGCACAGGTCGTCGAGTTCATCGGGGTCGGCCGTGGCGCCCGGCGCACGGGTGATGTCCGAGGTGGACCGCCCGTCGCTCGGGTGCCCGCCGGGCCCGTGGTCGAGGACGCGGTTGGCCGCGTCGAGGAGCAGGCGAAGGCTGCCGGCGTAGCCGGCGGTGCCGGCCAGCGCCGCCCCCAGCCGGTCGAAGATCGGAAAGCCGAGCGGCAGGAACGCGGCGCCGATCCGGTGGGCGACCCCGCGGGTATGGCTGGAGCCGAGCACCAGCTCGGCGCCGGCCGCCGCGGCCCGCTCGGCGAACTCGTCGAGGTCGCCGACGACGACCTCGGCCCAGGGGGCGTCGGCGAGGACCGGCTCGGAGGTCGGCGCCATCGCGGTGACGATCTCGGCGCCGGCGTCGCGCAGCAGCGACCCGGCCGCGACCAGGAGATCGGGCTCGGCGGCGATCGCGACCCGGACGCCGCCGAGCACGAAGTGCGCGTCGAGCAGCCCGTCGGCGAGGCGTTCGCGGGCCCGGCGGACCTCCCGCGGGGCAGTCCGGCCGCTGACCACCATCAGCTCGCTGACCAGCGCGTCCATCTCGGTCAGGCCGGTCAGGTGGGGATGGTCGAACAGCGGGGCGCCGGTGCGGGCGGCGAGCAGCTCACCCGCGGTGGTCGCGGCGGCCCCGGCGACCAGGACGGCCCGGGCGTCACGCAGCGAGCACAGCTCGGCGAGTGTGGTACCGCCGGTCGTCGTGGGCGCCCAGGCGGGGGCGAGGTGCCCGTCCAGGGAGCCGGACAGGTCCGGCACCAGCACCGGGACGAGGCCGAACGCGCGCACCAGGCCGGCGAGCTCGTCCAGGTCGGCCGCGGTGAGCCCAGGACCGGCGAGGACGGCGATCAGGTCGCCGTCCTCGCCAGCGCTGCCGGCCGGACGGGTCACGCTGGCTGCCCTGGCCAGCCGGGTCAGGGGCGGGGCCAGCGCAGCGGTCGTGACC
>NZ_JALKFU020000685.1 GCF_023242965.2 Frankia sp. AgKG'84/4 | reverse complement strand
GGACGCGGCGGGCGCGGCCGCCCAGCCGGCGGTCGCGAGGCCTGCCGCGCCCGCCACCGACCAGAGCAGCAGGCGCCGCCGTGAGGGCGGCGACTCCCGGTCCACACCCATGTCACACAGCTCCCCGTCTCCACCGGCAGGCCGCCAGCACGTGACGGCCGATTCGTTACCGGATCGGCCGGAACTATGTCGAAGGCACCCCCGTGCCCCTAAACGCTGATATCTCCAAACAATACGCCGGGATACGCGTCAATGGTCGCGGATCCCACAATCGGGCGTTCTGGTAAACACCGGCCAGGACCGTGCGGCGGCGACACCGGGTCTCGGCAAGAAGGCGGCACCCGCCAGCACCACGGGCGCACGGCGCGCGGGACCCGTCGGCCGGCGCCGTCGGGGCGGGGACCGCCGTCATCGGCACGCGGATCCCCGCTCCGACACCAGGACACGAGTACCGGGTGGCCGCGCGGCGACGGTCACGCCCAGCCCGGCCCCGGGCCGGGGGGGGGGGGGGGGGGGGGGGGGGGGGGGGGCGCGGGGGGGGGGCGCCCGACATCGCCCCCCGCCCGCGGGGGCCCCGGG
>NZ_JALKFU020000684.1 GCF_023242965.2 Frankia sp. AgKG'84/4 | reverse complement strand
ACCCAGGTCCGGCCCGCTGCGGCGCCCGAGCGCGGCGCGCCGGCTCCGGCTCCGGCGCCGGCTCCGGTCGATGACCAGGACAGCGGGAGAGTGGCCCCAGCCGGTCGTGTCAGCGCCGGTGGGCTCGGCGCTGGTCCCAACGGCGCTGGGCGGAGCATCGCGAACCGGGGCACTTCTGGTCGGGATGGTGTCGGGAGCGCCACGCGGGGTCGGGTGCCGGGACCGACCGCGGTCCCGGCGGTCGCGGGGACGGTGGCGCCGGTCAGTGTTCGCCGGCTGGTGCACTGCGGCCTGGTCGCGAGTGTCGCGTTCCTGCTGTTCTTCGCGGCTCTCGGGGCGTTCGGCGTCCTCGCGTTCGGAGCGCTCGCGGCCCTGTGGTCGCTCGGCGTGGCATGGATCATCATTTTCGGGCCGCCGGCCGTCGACGGTCGGATGCTGCGGGAGCAGTACGAGGATCTGCGGGTGTCCGGTGCGCGCGCACTGCGGACCCACGGCGGGAAGGTGCGGTCATCGCTGCGCGGGACGGCTTCGGCGGCGTGCGCGAACCTGCCCCGGCGCGGGCGCGGGCGCGGCGCCGGTCAGCT
>NZ_JALKFU020000683.1 GCF_023242965.2 Frankia sp. AgKG'84/4 | reverse complement strand
GCCCTCGGCGTCGACGGTGCCCGCGGACAGCGGCACCCCGCGGTGCGGGCACTGGTCCACCAGCGCCGACACCCCGTTCGACGCCACCGGCCGCCACAACACCAGCGGCACGCCGAGCAGCGTCGCGCCCCACGGCTGCTGGCCGACGTCGCGGCTGCGCGCCACCGGATGCCAGTAGCGGGCGGCCGCCGAGATGAACGCCCGGTCGAGCGCCGCGTCGTCAGCACCGTCGTCGAGCAGGGCGGCCGGAAGCCGCGGCGTCGGTACTGCCGGCACGGTGCGAACCAGGGCAAGCCGGGGGGTCGGCTCGGCGCACGGCGACGGCTCGGCGGCCGTCGGGGACACAGCCGGGTGCTCACGGTCGTCGGACGGCATACCCCGACGCTAGGGCCGGCCGGTTGCGCCCGGATTGCCCGCCGCGCTGCGACGATGTCGATTCGGTAACGACCCGGATGCGAAGCAGGGCGCGCGCGTCGGTGTACAGGGCGGCGGTGGTGCCGCAGGGTGTAGGAATGCCGAAGCCCACCCCCGCCCGGCCCGCGACCACCCGCCAGCCCGCCCCGGCCGCGCCAGCGCCCCGCTCCAC
>NZ_JALKFU020000682.1 GCF_023242965.2 Frankia sp. AgKG'84/4 | reverse complement strand
ACCCGAGCCTGGCCGCCCGGGTCGCCGGCTCGCCCTGGGCGTCGGTACCGGCCGGGACGGGCCCGGTCGACCTGGTGCTCGCCGGACGCGGCGTGCTGCGCACCGGCGCCGTGCCGGCCCTGAACCGGTTCGCCGAGCGCACCGGGATCGGCGTCCTCAACGCCTTCACGTCCAAGGGCGTCTTCCGCTGGGACAGCCCCTACCACATCGGCACCGGGTTCCTGCAGTACCGCGACCTCGCCCTCGCCGCCGGGCGGCCCGACCCGGTGCTGATCACGGTCGGCCTGGACGCCGACGAGTGCCCGCCCGAGGTGTTCGCCGCCGCCGGCGTCGACCCGGCCAGCACCTGGCGGATCGAACCCGACGAGCTGGCCGGCCTCAGCGCCGGCGCCGGCGCGCCGCGGGCCCGGGTGAACGTGACCGAGAGCGGTCGCTCACCGCTGTACCGGGACCTCTCCGCGATGATGGGCCCCCTCTACGCCGCCGATGACGTACCGCCCAACCCGGCCCGGGTGTCCGCCGATCTCGCCGCCGGTCTGCCCGCCAACGGCAGGGTCTGGGCCGAACCGGGTCGCGCCGGGCTGTGG
>NZ_JALKFU020000681.1 GCF_023242965.2 Frankia sp. AgKG'84/4 | reverse complement strand
GGGCAGCGACGCGGCGGCCGGCCCGCTGTTCGCGAGCCCGACACCCCCACGGCGTGCGGCCGACCGCGGCCGGGCGACCGCCCGGTCCACACCTGATCGTCTCGACGGTAACCGGACGATCGCAGAATCTCAAACGTCTGTTCGAGCGTGTCCCATTTCCCGATTGGCGTCGGGGTGCGACAATCGACCAACAGTTCGATCGAACGGGAGTTCGGTGGCGTGACCGCGACGAGCTGATCGCCCCGGGAGGATGCCGTGGATCCCAGCTACACGACGCAGGTTGTCGATCTCGCCGCCGCCCGGGAGCGGGCCGGCAGGCGCACCACCAGCCATTACTCACTGGCCCGGGGTGCGTCCCGTCTCCAGCGGCCGCGGTGCGCGGCGCCGGCCTGCTCGGCGTGTGTGGCATGGTCCCGGTCCGGTGCGGTACCGCCGCGTGCCGGGCGCCGGCCCGCGCCGGATCGCCTCGGCGGGCGCGTCACTACGGGACATCCCAGGCCGGGAGTGCTTCGCGAGTCCGGAGGGCGTCCGGTCGCGCGGGGGCGTCGGGTGGCGCGGCGGGAGTCGCCGCTGCGCCTGACCAGGCG
>NZ_JALKFU020000680.1 GCF_023242965.2 Frankia sp. AgKG'84/4 | reverse complement strand
TGTCAACACTCTTGGCTATTTAGCATATGAAATCGCAACCTAAATTGCAACGTAATTTTTGAAGTGGGAATAGATGTTCCCACTATGGGAAATACTATGTTAAAATGGGTGTGAATTACTATGTCAAAATGGGAGGTTTGGGCTACATGACAAAACCCTTAGAGTTTATCAAACCTAAAAATAAAAACGCTAAAGAAGTAAACTGGAAAATTTCCGAACGAACCAGAGCTATCGTTTCTCACTACGCTGAATACTGTGAATACTCCGAAGAAGAGGTTGTCGATGAATTCCTACAACGGAACTTGCTAAAGGATGACCAATTTATTCAAAGGATAAAATCCCTCCGTATTAATAACCGTATGTTGAAAGCCATTGGAATGGAAGAAAACGAGTAGGTGATTTATTTGTCCAAGTTGAAACAGCTACTTCCGAAATTTCAAGATAAAGTCGAAATTACTTGCCCTGTCAGTGATGATGAAATACTGGACAGGCAACTGAATTATTCACTACTTGCTCCTATGAAGTTTGCTAAACGGTATCATAACCATTTGTACGAACCTGTTTCGTTTTTATTAACCGGTCATGAATA
>NZ_JALKFU020000679.1 GCF_023242965.2 Frankia sp. AgKG'84/4 | reverse complement strand
ATTGTAAGGATACGAGCCCAGTGTTCACTGGAGACCCAGAGTTCCCTTACGTGGGCAAGTACATAAAGGACCTGACACTTGCTCAGATCCGCACGATGGACTGTGGCTCAAATACCAAGCCTGAGTACCCAGAGCAGCAACCGAGCCCAGGGGCTAAAATGCCGTTGTTGAGCGAGGTTATCGACCTTGTGAAGCGCTACAAAGCCAAGAAGGTGTGGATGAACATTGAGACGAAGGTAGAGGCTGGTGCACCGTGGGAGACAGCTCCACGTGAAGAGTTCGTGCAAATCGTCGCTCGCCACGTTCGCGAAGCAGGAACGCTTGACCGCGTATCAATTCAAAGCTTCGACTGGGGCGCGCTTATGCGCATGAAAGAGGTAGAGCCACGCTTACCTGTCGTTGCACTGACCAATGGTCCACAATTCTTACAGCCAGGCCAACCGGGGGCTTCACCGTGGTTGGGTGGAATCGACATCGATGATTTCGGTGGAGACCTTGTGGCGGCAGCCAAATCGTTTGGCGCGGACGCAATCTCTCCTGTTCACGGCTTCCCACAAAACGGTAATATCACTGACGATAACTACGTACC
>NZ_JALKFU020000678.1 GCF_023242965.2 Frankia sp. AgKG'84/4 | reverse complement strand
CTTCCGGCGGGGCCATCGCGCGGCCGCGCTCGCGGGCCAGGCGGAAGAAGCCCTCGGCGTCGAGGGCGCCCGCGGCGTGCAGCGCGGTCAGCTCGCCGAAGCTGTGCCCGAGGAAGCCGGCCGGGCGCAGGCCGAGTTCGTGCAGGTAGCGGTACTGGCCGACGGACAGTGCGCCGATCGCCGGCTGGGCGTGCTCGGTCGCGCGCAGCGCGACCTCCTGGTCCTGGCGCTGCTCGGCGTCGAAGACCGGTGGCGGGAAGACGATGGCGGCGAGGCGGCGGTGCGCGCCGTCGAAGGCGGCGTTCGCCTCGTCGAAGGCGGTGCCGACCGGCGGCACGTTGACCGCGGCCTCCAGTCCCATGTCGACGTACTGGCTGCCCTGCCCGGCGAACAGCGCGGCGACGGTGACGTCCGCGGCGCCCTTCGACCGGAAGTGGACACCGCGCGGGTGCGACCACGCGGTCGCCTCGGGGTCGCGCTCGAGCTGGCTGACGGCCAGTTCGCGCAGCTCGGCGGCGACGACGTGGCGAACCGACGCGCAGTGGTATCCAAAGGGATAGGAGAAACTGTCCGGGCTGCGGCCGGTCTT
>NZ_JALKFU020000677.1 GCF_023242965.2 Frankia sp. AgKG'84/4 | reverse complement strand
GTGTTCCGCGGCGCACCAAGATCCGAGTGTTCCGCGGCGCACCAAGATCCGAGTGTTCCGCGGCGCACCTGGCCGGGCCAGGGCCCCGGCCGGTGCTCCCGTCGGCTGGATGGCATTGGATCAGGCCGTCGCGACAATGATCAGTACGTGGCGCCGCGGCGACCGTCCTGATCAGAGGCCGGGCGGGAGTCGCAGGACGAGGTGGCGGGCGGTGTCGACGACGAGGACGGTGCCGTCGGGATGGACGGCGAGGCCGAGAGGGCGTTGCGGGGTGGCCTGGGTTCCGGGCAGGGTGCGGACGCGACGGTCGGTGGTGAGGACGCGGACGCGGGCGGTGTCGGGGTCGGCGAGGAGCAGGTCGCCGGTGGGGAGCGCGGCCAGGGCGTGGGGGCGGCCGACGTCGGCGAGTTCGGCGGGGGCGTCCTCGTCGGGTGAGGCGCCGTAGAGCCGGCCGGAGATCGTCGTGATGACGCCGTCGGCGTCAATCGCGCGGATCAGGTGGTTGTCGGTGTCGGCGAGGTAGACGGTGTCGGCGGGGTGGGTGGGGCCGGGGGGGGGGGTGGGGCCTGCGGGGTGGTTCGGGCCTGCGG
>NZ_JALKFU020000676.1 GCF_023242965.2 Frankia sp. AgKG'84/4 | reverse complement strand
CCCGGCGGGGCCGACGACGCCGAGTCCGTGTGCCTCGTCGACGACGAGCAGCGCGCCGTGGGCGCGGGCGGTGGCGTGCAGCTGCGCGAGCGGGGCGGCGTCACCGTCCGCGGAGAACACCGATTCGGTGACGACGATCGCCCGCCGCCAGTCGCCGCCGGCGAGGGCCGCGCCGACGGCGGTGACGTCCGCGTGCGGGGTGATGACGACGGTGGCGCGAGACAGCCGGCACGCGTCGACGATCGAGGCGTGGTTGAGCGCGTCCGAGACGATCAGGTCGCCAGGGCCGGCCAGCGCGGTCAGGCAGCCGAGGTTCGCGGTGTAGCCCGAGGAGAACACCAGCGCCGCCGCGAAGCCGACGTGCTCCGCCAGGGCGTCCTCCAGCTCGGCGTGCAGGGTGGTCGAGCCGGTGACGAGCCGGCTGCCGGTCGAGCCGGTGCCCCAGGTCCGCAGCGCCCGCGCGGCGCCCTCGACGACCGCGGGATCCCGGCCCAGACCGAGATAGTCGTTGCCGGCCAGATCGACGTGAACGGCGCCGTCCGTCCCGTCTCCCGCAGCTCCCGCGCCCCGGGCCGAGGCGGGCGCCGGGCGCGGGC
>NZ_JALKFU020000123.1 GCF_023242965.2 Frankia sp. AgKG'84/4 | reverse complement strand
GGGGCGGTGTGACCGTCCACCGGTGGCCGCCGGGCCACGCGGCGAACGAGGCGTCGTGGACCTGTCTACGGACCCGCTCGTCGCCGCCCTTCTCCTCGGCGACGGCGAGCAGGTCGTGCAGGAACGCGCGCAGCAGCGCCATGTCGGGGGCCGACGGCGGGGCGCCACCCGCGTGCAGCGCCTGGCCGGCGAGGGCGGTGAAGGCGTCCTCGGTGGTGTTGCCCAGGGCGACGCTCAGGGCGCCGTTGTCCTGGATCGTGTCCAGCGGATCCGGGACGGGCGCCGCGCTCGCGGCGGGATCCCACTCGACGGCGAGCGCCGTGCCGGCGTAGAGGCTGCGGCTGATCGGGCTGACGGCGGCGTCGTGACCGTCCTCGCCGGTCAGGCGGGGGTCCCGCCAGCCGAGGTGCGCGAGCTGGTCGGCGTAGGAGGTGCCGGGCGGGCGGCTGGCCAGGACGTCGGCGTCCGGATCGGAGTACCAACCGATGACCCGGTAGCCCAGCGCGGTGGCGGACGTGACGTCGGCGAGGTCGTCCAGGAAGGAGAAGACGTTGATGTTGTGCGGGGTGTAGGTGGTGAAGTACGGGTCCCCGGTGGCCATGGCGGTGACGAACAGGGGGTCCCCCCCGGCGCGTTCCGTCCACCCGGTGTCGGTGTGGCCGAAGGCGAGCCCGAGCTGGACCTGACCGACATCGGAATCCATGGTGTTGCGGTACGGGTCCGGGCTGGCCTGCCACGCGCGCAGGGTGGCGGCGTCGACCAGGTAGGGACTGGAGTGCGCGATGTCGTGTCCGTCGTTCTGCGCCCGCGGGCTGCACGGGCAGTCGCTTTCGATTACCCACGCTCTGGCGCGGCGGGTGCCGGTACCGCTGAAGCGGACCACCAGCCAGCGGTTGGGCACCAGCGGGTAGCTGATCTCACCGGTCGCCGGATCCTGCACGCCATGGCGTAGCCCTCGGGGCAGGGTCCAGTGCAGGTGGACGCCGGTGTGGCTGTGCACCGGGTCGTTGTTCTGGCGGTCCGCGCCGTCCGGCTCCGGGCTCAGGTAGTCGTCCAGCGCCAGATAGGTGTGCTGCCAGGTGCGGAAGGCGTCGCGGCCCCGCAGTGCCGGGGTGACCACGAGGACGTCGAGGTCCACCGGGACGACGAGCGCGGGACGGGCGGTCAACCTCGGTCTCCGTTCGGGCCGGTGAAGCGGATCGCCTCGGGGACCCTGACCATCTGCAGGGCCAGGTCGGCGGGGCCGATGGGGCCAACGGCGGTGCCGTGCGCGGTGTCCAGGGCCGTCGTCAGCGCGGGGACGAGCGAACCGACGTCCAGGATCCGGCCACCGGCACCGGCCCTGAGGTGGTCCAGGACGGGGAACGTGACGTCGGGGCCGATCTGCTCGCCGAGCTGGCGGCTGCCCGCGGCGGCGTTCGGCGGGGCCAGCAGGTTGCGCAGCGGGATCAGGCCATGGTCCTCGACACCGAACCGGAAGCCCTCCTGGGGCTCCCTGAGTTCGACGGCTGCGGGCAGGCCGTCGAACAGGCACAGCAGCACGGTCGGCGAAAGGTGATCCATCCGCAGGACGGGTAGCGGCCCGCCCGCCGCGTCGCTGGCGCGCACGGCCAGGTTCGGCCAGCCGGAGACGAGCGCCGAACGCAGCAGGAGGCCGGAGACCGGCCCGAACACGGCGTCGCCGCGGGAGGGGGCGGATCCAGCCGCGCTGCCCTGGTCCCGCGCCGGGGAGTCCTCGGCCGCGGTGCCGCGCTGTGTCGCGCGGTACCCGGCGGCCTTCTTCGCCGCAGCGGCCCGGATGGTGGCGGCGACGACCTGGTCCTGGAGCGTGTCCCGGCTGGACTGCGCGCCGATGCTGAGCGCACCGGAGACCGCGGCGTCCAGCCAGCCGGGGTCGAGGTGGAAGAAGCGTAGCGACTCCCGCGGCAGCATCCGCTCGTCGGGCACCAGGTGGGTGAACGGCACGGGATGGAGCAGCAGGAGCTTCCCGAGCCAGTCCGCGATCCGGTCGAGGTGTTCCCCGAGGCCGTCGTCGGCGGCCATCGCGGTGGCGAGGGCGGCCCGGGTGGCGTCGGATCGCAGCACGGCCCTGAGCCCGCCGGCCGGGTCGGCGGACGGTGCGGCGGGTGCTGGCGGGGACCACACGGTGCGGGTCCGGTCCGGTGCCGCGCCGAGGGCGGTGAGCAGGTGGCCGTCGAGCAGCGCGCCGAACGCGGCACGCGCCGTCCCCGGCCGGGTGCCGCCGCTGCCGTCCCGTCGCAGGTGGGCGCTGGTGGCCTGGTGGTGAAGGGTGTCCACCTGGTGGCGGGTGGCCTGCTTGAACGCGAGCAACCGCTGGGCGAAGGGAGCGTCCGCGAGGGCGAGGGCCCGGCCGGTCTCGAACGCGGCGGCCAGCGACAGGTCGAAGCTGCCCCAGGCCGGATCGTAGGCGAGGAGCGCGTCGGCGCAGGTGGCACGCGCCGCCTCGTCGGTGGCGGCGGGCAGTACGGGGGTGAGCGGGCCCCGGTACCAGCCGTAGGTGGCCTCGCCCGAACGGGTCAGGTAGGGCAGCGGCAGGTAGCCGTCGCCGAGCCGTCGGGTGACCTGCCGCCGGGCGGCGGTGTCGGTGCCGGAGCCGCTGTCCTGCGGCGGGTCGGGCAGCCGCAGCCACATCTGCTCACGTCCGGCCTGGGCGCCGGACGGCGTGCGGGTGAGTCCCTCGGCGAGGTCGGCGAAGTCCGCCTCGCGGTCGGGCTGGGCCTGGAACGTCCAGCTGGCCAGGGACAGCAGCGCCACCGAGGATCGGCCCCGGAAGTCCGGCACGTCCACGAGGATCCGCTCGTGGCCTTCCAGGGAGACGAGATGCACGATGTTCTTCGTGCCCGTCCCGGGGTCGGAGCCGGGCGGGGCGGCGGCCGGGAAGCGGTTGGCGACGACGACGGAGAACAGGCCGTCCTCCTGAAGGCCCAGGATGGGCCGGTCGCCCGTGTTGGCGCCGCGGCAGTGGGCGAGGAAACGCAGCTCGTCGAGCCGGGGCGCCACGGCCTGGAACTCGGGCGCGGCGACCTGGACATAGACGCAGGGATCGCCGGAGCCGACGTCGGACTCCAGGGTCAGCGCGGGCTTGAGCACGGCGGGGTTCTCGGCGAGGAACTCCGCCACGGTGGCGGAGATGGTGCGGTTCGGGGCGGTGGTGCCGCCGACGAGCTGGGCGTCGGTGAGCACCAGCAGCGCAAGCCATGGGGTGTCACGCGAGGCCCCGACCAGTGGTCGTTCCCAGGCCAGCATCGGGTCGCCGAGCACCACGTGCGGCAGGACCTCCGCGAACCTGCCGCTCGAGGCGTCGGCGGGCTGCCGGGCGAGCACCACGCCCGCGTCGAGGCGCACCTGCGGGCCACGGACGGTGAACTTCTGGACGGCGGTGAACGGCCCGCCGATGACCTGCGCGCCGTCGCGCAGCGTGTGGGTGACCTCGATCCGGTAGTCGCCGGCGGGCAGGGCGGGCAGGTAGTGGTCGTGCAGTTCGACGTCCCCCACGGGGATCGTGTCGCGGGCGGGGTGTGGCGGGCTCGGGCTCATCCGCGGCTCCCCCCGGCCTGGGCGCCGCTCTGGACCATGGGTGGCTCGCTGTAGAGGTGGGTCGCGCCCGCGGCGAGGCTCGCGAGGGCGCTGTCGTCGAGGTCGGTGAGCAGCTTGGTGTCGGTGAGGGCGGCGTACATCGCGTCGCGCCCACGCCTCGCGTCGCCACGGTCGAGGCGCCCGAGCAGGTCCACGCTGGACGGGTCGGGCACGGCGGCGAAATCGCCGTTGGCGGCTGGCGCCAGGGGCAGCGGCGACAGGCCGGGCGGCAGCTCGTCCTCGTTGTACTCGCTGAGCGGGAAGACCCCGCGCGAGGCGGCCAGCTCGGCCCGGGGCGCCTGGACGTCGAAGCCGACCGGCCGGTCCGCCAGCACCTCGGCGCTGGGTTCCGCCGGCGTGTGGCTGAACGGGCTCGGCGGGGCACCCCACAGCGACGCGGGCACGCCCCGGGTACGGGCGGTGAACGTCCAGCCGTCCGTCGAGGCGGGCCTGTCCTCGTAGAAGAGTCTCAGCCGGTGCTCCCCGACCAGGCCGGCGCGGTCCATGGGACGCACGTCGACCAGGGGTCCCTCGCCGGGCTCGGCCGCGGCCAGCGGCGCGTCGCCGGTCCGCAGGTGACTGGCCGGCACCGCCGACTGGGTGAACAGGCGCAGGTCCCGGGCCCGCGCCTGCCACGCCTTGCCGCCCGTGGCGGGGTCGTCCACGGCGGCGTCGACGCCGGCGATCGGCGCGATGGTGACGACGTCCGCCGGCTTCGGGAGCATGCTCGCGAACACGTCCCAGCTCAGCGCCCCGCCCCCGGCTCCCCCGCGGGAACCGCCGAAGCTGACGGTCACGTCGATGAGGGGGAAGTGCGCGGTGACCGAACCGCCGGTAGGCGGCCCCCACAGGTAGAGGGTGGCGCCGACCGAACCGCTGATCGTGACGTGCAGGAAGCCAAGATGCACACTGCCGGACGCGCCGATGCTCACCGAGATGCGCGCGGCGAAGGAAAACGGCCGCCAGGACAGCAGCATGTCCGCCTGCGCCGTGAACCAGGCCCGGATCGGGCCCTCATGGAAGAGGACCTCAAGCCGCGCGCCCGCCATCGCGCACGACGGCGTGACCGCCAGATACGCCTGGGCCTTGATCGACACATTGCCGCTGACCGCCCAGTCGATCCCCAGCCGCGGGGCGTCGGGATAGTAGGAGGGCCGGCTGAACGCGGGGTGGTAGCCGCCGAGGGTGACGACGAACTGCCCGGCATGGGCGTTGGACCCGAACCAGGTCGCGGCGGCGAAGCCGCCGGTGAGATGGCAGGCGGGCGTCAGCACGTACGAGGCCGGGGAGAGCTGCGCGGCGATCTCGGCACTGCCCTGGATCGGCCGGATCACGGCCTCCACACCCAGCTCCGCGTAGACGTAGGTGGTGGTGGCGGACTCGGTGGGCAGCGGCAGCTGGATCGTCGCGAGGCCCAGCACCGCCAGCGCCAGCTCCGCGCCGATCTCCGCGGCGAGCAGTACCTTGGCGTTCACCACCTCGGCGACGCTGAACTCCACCCCGAGGGCCAGCCAATACGAGCCTTCACGGGGTGCGATCCACCGCCGCGGCTGGCTGCCGACCACCGCCGGCTCACGCCCTTCCAGGACGTCGAGCACGTGGGATGGCTTGTGCCCGGTGCCGGGGCCCTGCTTGTGCAGGCTCAGCAGCGGGAAGCCGGCGATCTCCCTCGGGTTCGGCAGCGTCAGCTCCCGGTTGAAACCGAACCCGGCCATCAGGCCGGTGACCAGGACCGGTGGCGGGCCGCCCAGCGGCGCCTCGAGCTGGGCGAACACGAACAGCGACGGTGCCCCGTCCTTGAGCTGCGCGTAGGAACCGAGTCCCGCCAGGGAGAAGCTCTGCAGGCCGACCGTGGCCGTGCCGTCGTACTGGAACTCCACCGTGTCGGGAAGCTGGTCGTCGGGCAGGTGCAGCAGCGCGCCGGAGATCTCCACAGGAGCGGCGCTGTAGCCGATGCCGAGGCCGTCGAGGCGGAACGTCGGGGCGAAGCTGTCCAGCCGGGAGCCGACCGCCAGACCGTCGAGCGAGAGGGCGAGCGGGCCGAGGGCGACGGAGGCGTCCAGCGCGAACAGCAGCACGTTGTGCAGGTACTGCACCCCGACACGGTCGAGGTGGACGATGCCGAGCTGCTTCTGCACCGACACCCAGTGGACGCTGGAGGCACCCGTCCCCGACGTGTCCGGTACGGCGGCCGGATCGGACGTGCTGGACGAGCTCGGGGTGCTTGCGGGGTCGGATTTCGCGGGGCCGCCGCCGCCGGCGTTCGCGGGAAGTTCGCCGCCGCTGCCGGCGCCCGCGGATGGCACGCCGAGCGCGACTGACGTGCTCTGCGTCCCGATCCGCAGTTCGGCCAGCGCACCGACCCCCGCCGCCAGCCCGGCGTGCGGAAGGGCCACCACCTTGGTCGGTCCCAGCAGCCGGTTCACCGAGGCGACGGTCCGGGCGTCGAAGGCTCCGGAGCTGTAGAGGACCTGCAGGTCGCTGACGCTCACCGTCCCGAACGTCGACAGGAACCCGCCGACGAGCGGAAGTTGGGAAAGGTCGAAACCCGCCGAGAGGTCCACCCCGACGCAGAACCGGGCCGGGCCGCCGGCGGGTTTCACCCGCACGAACTTGGCGTCCTTCAACGCGATCCGCAGGCTGTCGGGAACGTCGGCCGCGAGGTCCGCGGAGAAATGCGCGACCCAGTCCCGCAGCACGATCACGGTGCCGTCCTCGGCACCGTGATAGGTGGCGACGAGGACGTCTTCGCCGGATTTCTCCTCAGCGAAATCGACCTCGAAGGCGTAGCCGTTGACGGACAGCGTTCCGCCGTAGCGCGTGGCCGAGCCGTCGCGCGTCACCGTCACGCGGAGCGTGGCCTTGACGCCGTCCGTGATGGCCAGGTCTCCCTCGCAGACGAAGTCGAGGGCGGACGAGCCGGTAGTGTACGAAAGCGTCAGGGCGGTGAGTTCGAGGGACCTGACCGGCGCGGGCACGTTGGTCAGCCCCAGCGCGTCGATCACCTCCGCCATGCCGAGGGTCTCCCCCGCTGTGAGGCTGCCATTAAAGGCCCAGCCGCCCTGCGCGCCAACAACCCTCGCGGCCGAGATGTCGACATTCAGCGTGGAGCCGATCGCCACCGTGCCCCCGACCCGCGCCGTGAACCCCACGGCTTTCGCGTAGTACAGGTCCACCGACAGCGATCTGATCGCGAGGGCGCCCACGAGCGGCCAGTCACCCGCGGCCTTCATCTGAAGGAGGTACTCGTCCCCGAGGACAGCGGCGAAGGACAGCTCACTGACGGCGCAGGATCCGGGCACCTCGCCAGACGGTATTCCAAACGACTCCAGCAGGGACCGGACAGGGACTGGTCTCCCATCCGTGAGCTCACCGGTCAGGGCCACCTGTGGAAGCCACACGCCGATAGCGAGCGGCAGCTTCCTGATGGTGAGCGAAGCGACGATCGCCACCGCGTCGACCGCGTAGGCGGCCGGTTCGACAGCCGTTTTCCGGACGAGCCGATAGTCGAAGCCGGCAATATCGGCGGGATCGAAGTCGAACGCCCGCAGCCCTGCCGCCGCTTCCTGCCAGACGGCGTCACCGCCGAGGCGTCTGCCGAGCTTTTCCAGCTCAGCGGCGAAGGCACCGGGGCGCGTCGGCCGAACGGCGGTGGTCAGCCGCCCGAGTTCGTCCACGGTGACCGTCGACGCGACCTTCACCTTGTCGAACGCGCCGGCGAGGGTGAGCGTGACCAGGCCCTGGTTCGTCACTGTCATCGTCAGGCCGGTCACCGACATGGCCACGGCCGCGCCGTCGACCGGCCAGGCAGAGGACGCCCAGGTCAGCGGGAGCGACAGCGTCGTGTGGCCGGCGTCCACCTCGGGCGGCCCACTGCCCGCCGCGCCCTGACAGACGCCGTCCGGGAAGGTCACGAGCATCGCGCGCAACTGGTCGGGCAGCGCGGTGTCCGCGGCCCGCAAGGTAGGTGGATCATCCAGACTCAGGAGATGCGCTTTCAGGGCGTCGAGATCCACTGGACCCCTCCCACAGATCAAGAACTTTCAGGTCTGGACGCGCTGCACTGCCGACCGGTCATCCTCAGCTCCGTAGCCACGGCTTGTCCTTGTCCTTGTTCCACGTCCAGTAGGAACCGTCGTAGGGTTCGGTTCTCAGGTATCCGGCCACCTTGTACAGCGCCGCCGTTGCGGGTACGGTCGGCCTGTTCCCGGGCGCGCTCCCCAGGTATGCCAGAAGTTTGCCGTTGGCATCCGAAAGATCCTTGCAACGCTTTTCCCTGGCGCCCTGCAGGACACGGACGGCCGCCTGGTCAAACGAGTCTTTTGGGTCGTCCAAGCGATTCTGTGGACCCACGAAGAGGTTCCCCGGAAGCCACGCGTATACGCCCGTTAAATTGTCCCATCCGGTGGGTCGCAAAGCGGATTCACCATGGATGACCGTACCTTCATACAGCCGTATGGCCAGGTCCGCGACATCCCGGAGGTCATTGTCATAGAGCCGCCCACCGACAGCATGCAGCATGTCGGAATACTGCCGCTTCGATATCTTCTCCCAGAGCAGCGGAAGGAAACTGCATCCTTTCAGGCCGCCACTCCCGACAAGGGTGTTCCAGAAATTCTTGAGCGTGGCGAACGGAACGATGTGGTGGTACATGAGATTCGCCGTACGACCGGAGATCTGGACTTCACCATGAGGGATCGCAGGTCTACCAGGAGCGACCAGCACATTTTCCGGCCGCTCCGCCAACATCAGATTGAATTCTTCCGCCACCACGAGGTCTCCCCGTAAAACTACGGTCGGCCATGCTGAAACGCGGGACACGCGCCTCCGGCGCCGGCTGGCACCTGCTCCCAGGCACCAGCGAGACGGCGACAGGTCCCGTCGTACACAGAAAGTTCGATGCGGGCGCCCACCCCACGCCCAGCACGATCGACGGAAACCCGTCTAACAACAGATTAGGGAGTTCTCACCCCGAAGGAAGGCAATTTGCGGAAAGTCACGCAAAGTTATCCCGAAGCCTTCCGGCCCGTCGTACCGGTCATCGGCGCCCGCGCCGCGGTGGCCAGGGCGCAGAAATTCGCCCCGAGCCCGTGATCTGCGAATCCAGCGAACGCCGACCCCGGCCGGACAGCGCACGTCGGCCGGGACCGGAGTCAGTGGCCGGACGCTTCGCCGGCCGGCAGATGGAACAGTGCGTACAGGGGCAGGCGGACCGTAGCGAGGTGGCAGGGCGACTGGGCGCGATCAGGCTGCCGGCGCTACAAAGGGAGCATGATCCCGACTGTCACCGCATGAGTAGCAGTGCGCGCGCGCTTCGGCCGCAGGCCCGGGTCACGACCGCGCTGGAGAAGGTCCTCGACGCCGAGATCGATGTCGAGGCGTGCCCGCCGTGGCTGTTACGCCCCAGCCGCGCGGAGTGCGCCGCTGCCTGGGCATCCCTGGCCGCCATCTTCCGTGCGCTTACCGGCCGGGAGCTACCCGAGGCCGCACCGCCCCGCGAACGTCGACGCCTCGACATCATCGCCCGCTACCCCGACGGAAGCCGGCAGGCCATCGAAATCGACGAACGCCAGCACTTCACCGGCGCCCGCGCCGCGACCTTCCCTCTCTACCCCACCCATGCCGCCCTCGGCTACAACACACACCTCTGGCTGCGACGGTCACAGGAGCTCACCGGCCGGGAACCGGGCGGTGGATTCGCCAGGCCATGCCCGCCGCTGTTCCCCGGCCCCGGCGGACGTCACCAACAACGCGCGTTCCGTGACGCGCTCGCCGACCTCGTCCCGCCCCAGCACGGCTGGCTACCCACCGCGCGCATCGCCGACTTCCAGCTCCCGGCCACCGGCCGGGACCATGAACTTCATGCAGTTCTCCGCGCACTCCTCCAACACCCCGGCGGGCCCCCGATTCGGTTCTTCCGATAAGGGGCGGCTCCGGCCGTGAGGGCAAGGTTGCCGGCGACAGGTCCGGAAGCGACAAGAGCCGCAGATCGCCCGCTGGGCGGGATCTGCGGCCAGACTCCTGGGATCGCCTCACGTAGGTCCCGGCCTCGGTTGCAACGTCGAGAACGTCCTTGCCGTCAGGCGTGTCCGGCCTGCCCTTCTCGTACCGTCGGCTACGGAGGCCACGACCACGCCCTCGGCGGTCGACGGGGACTACATACCCCACCCCGTACGCTGGAACTGTTCGGAACAACCCGTGCGGAGGTCCCCATGCAGGTCGACGACGAGGCAGTCAGCGCCGTACTCAACCGGCTACGACGCGCACAAGGTCAGCTCGCCGGCGTCATCGCCATGATCGAGGCAGGGCGTGACTGCAAGGACGTCGTCACCCAGCTCGCCGCCGTCTCCCGTGCGCTCGACCGCGCCGGGTTCAAAATCGTCGCCAGCGGGATGCGGCAGTGTCTGGCCGCCGCCGACGGCGAGGCCGCGCCCATGAGTGAAGCCGAGCTCGAAAAGCTGTTCCTCGCGCTCGCCTGACCAGGTCCGAAGCCGGCCGGCGGCGCCCGGAGTCGACGCGGGAATCGGCCGGTCCGCAGACGGCGACCGTCACGTCGCCGTCCGGATGACCACGATCTCGGCCTGCGTGCGGGGGTGAGTCAGCCGACGAGCTGGCTCAGGCCCACGCTCGCTGCGGCACTGCGAGGTGAGGTTTTGCATCTCTGGCTCCGCTGCTGACGACCCTGCGCGGGCTCGATTCCCTACACCACACGCCCAACCGGCATCGCCCCCGCCACGGACCGTGTCCCCGGGAGCTCTGGCAGTACGAGAAAGTCAGGCCAAGGCCAGAAAGAGCTTTTCGAGCTCGGCTTCACTCATGGGCGCGGCCTCGCCGTCGGCGGCGGCCAGACACTGCCGCATCCCGCTGGCGACGATTTTGAACCCGGCGCGGTCGAGCGCACGGGAGACGGCGGCGAGCTGGGTGACGACGTCCTTGCAGTCACGCCCTGCCTCGATCATGGCGATGACGCCGGCGAGCTGACCTTGTGCGCGTCGTAGCCGGTTGAGTACGGCATCAACCGTGTCGTCGTCGACTCGCATGGGGACCTCCACCAGAATGTTCGTGCCGTTCCATAATACCCCACGGGGTATCAGATGCCTGCCCGGCCCGGCGCACCAGGGATCAGAGCAGTGCGGTCAGGAGCATGAGCGCGGCGACCGCGGCTAGGGCGACGGCGAAGGCGGTCTGCAGCGTTCGGCCGCTCAATTTGTCGGCGAGGCGTTTGCCATACCAGGCACAGGCGATGGCGGCCGCGGTGAAGGGCACTACGACCGCCCAGTTCAGCGAGCCCGTCGAGCCGAGGCGCGGCGCCAGGGCGGCGAGCGAGTTCGCGCTGATGACGAGCAGGCTGGTGCCGACGGCATCGGCCATCGGGAAGCCGAGCGCTGAGACCAGGGCGGGGACGGCGAGGAAGCCGCCGCCGACGCCGAGCAGGCCGGTCAGCGCGCCGAGGCCCGCGCCGGTCACCGCCACCCGTCCCGGACCGGTGCCGGCTGGGCGGTCGCGACCCGGAGCCTGGACGCCGGACCCGGCGGCCGCGGTCACCGTGGTTCGGTCCGGCGCGAGCATGCGCCACGCGGCAAGCCCGGCGAGGATGGCGAACGCGATGGTCAGCAGGGTCGCGGGCAGCCGGGTGGACAGGGCGCCGGCCGCGGCCGCGGCGGGCAGGCCGGCGG
>NZ_JALKFU020000675.1 GCF_023242965.2 Frankia sp. AgKG'84/4 | reverse complement strand
GGTCGGCGGCGTCCGCGGGCTCGTGCAGGCGGAAACAGGCGCGCACCGGTGCCGTCCCGGCCGCGCGGGCGCGCCAGTGCGCGACCTGGTCGGCGAGGTCCCGCGTCACCGCGCCCGGCCCGGTGAACCGCGCCTCGCCGCTGAGCGCGACGACCCACCGGCCGGCGACGCTCCTCCTTGCCGACGACGAGGACGGGGGGCGCAACGGGCTGCCGGCGGCCCCGAGCCGGTCGCGGGCGATCGCGTCGACCATCGCCGCGAGCGTGCCCCGCAACGCCTCGTCCCCACCCATTCCGATCACGAGGGTTCCGATCACGAGGGTGAGGTCACCGGGGGTGGCACGGAACGCCGGGGGCATGGCGTCGCGCAGAGCGTCGAGGCGGGTGACGTCCGGGCCGGTGAGGACCGGTGTCCACCGGGCCCGCGGGCCGTCCGCCGTGAGGTGGACGCCGGGCAGCAGCCGCCCGCGGGTGACAAGGTCGGCCGCGAGGTCGCCGACGACAGCCAGGTACCGCAGCGTCGACCCAGGCCGGAAACCGGACCCCCCGCGCGCCAGCGCCGCGAACCCGGTGGACGGCCGCGGGCGCAGTACCGGCAC
>NZ_JALKFU020000674.1 GCF_023242965.2 Frankia sp. AgKG'84/4 | reverse complement strand
GTCGGGAGCCGCCGGGGCGAGCGCTTCCCCCGGGCCCGACAGCCACGCACGCCGTGGCCGCCGCGCCGCACCGCGACCGGACACCTCCACCAGCAGGTTGGCGGCTCGTACCTGACCGTGCCCGAGGCCGAGGCCCTCCCATCGCCGCTCGACCGCGACCACTCGCAGGTCGGCGCCCTCCCAGTCACCTACGGTTATCAGGACGGCCCCCCGCTCCCGGGCCCGGGCCGTGAGCCGCCGGCCATCCGCCGGGCGCGACCGGGCCGGCGGGCACACGACCACGATGTCCATCGCGTCGAGCAACGCGGCCACGACCACCGGCCAGCGCGGCCCTGGCACCGGAACCAGCGCGAGCCGTTCCAGCGCGACACCCGTCTCGGCGGCGGCGAGCAGGCCGAGGTGAGCGAAGCCCACCACCGCGCACCAGGCGCCGGCCTGGGAGGGCCCGCTCAGCAGCGTCAGCAGCAGGGAGGCCGAGCCGCTGACCCCGATGGTCGTCCCCCGCCGCAGCCCCGCCTCCGGCAGGATCGCGGCGAGGGCGGAGACCACCGGCAGCAGGCGGATGTCCCCCGCGCGCCGCGCCGGCCCCCGCGCGACCTC
>NZ_JALKFU020000673.1 GCF_023242965.2 Frankia sp. AgKG'84/4 | reverse complement strand
GCGACGGGCCGACCTTCGCCGCCGACGGCACGCTGCGCGCCGAGCGGATCCGGCTGAGCGACCCGCGCGACCCGAACGTGGCGCGGCGCGACCTCGGCCACGCCGACGTCGACTGGACCACCCGCACGGCCACCAGCACCGACCCGCTGGGCAACACCCGGACCTGGACCGTCCGCCCGACGAACAACGGCGGCTTCCGCCTCGTCGCGCCCACCACCATGGAGGCGCGCGAACACGACGTCAGCGGCGCGCTGCTGGAACGGCGCATCCCGCTGCGCACCGCCGGGGGAGCGCTGCTCCCCGGCCACCATCTGCACAGCGACCACCGCACCGGCGCCGCCCCGACGATCACCGTGCGTGAGCGCGGCGGCGGACCGGTGAGCATCACCGTGACCCGGACCGCCACCGGGCTGCGCCTCACCGACGCCGGCGGCGGGCGCCACAACGGCGACTGGCGCGAGGTCGACGACGACGGCCGCCTGCTCCGCGAGAAGATCACCGTCCTGGATGCCAAGGGCCGCCCCGACGGCACGCACCTGCTCGTCGACCTGACCGGCGCCGCCCCGACCTGGACCCGCCGCAACGCCGGCGGCGCGCGCC
>NZ_JALKFU020000672.1 GCF_023242965.2 Frankia sp. AgKG'84/4 | reverse complement strand
CGGGTCGGTGACGAGCACCGGGAAACCCGAGATGTTCGTGTTGTGCGCGTGGGAAAGCTGATGGAGAGCGAACGAGGTCTCCATCCCCGAGCGCATCCCCATCTCGTCCTCGCAGGCGTTCACCGCCTTCTTCGTCAACGCCAGCGCGAAGCGGGGACGTTCGGCGATGCGCGTCGCCAGCGCGGTGGCGGCCGACTCCAGCTCGGCGCGTGGCACCACCCGGTTCACCATGCCGATCTCGTAGGCCCGCTGGGCCGGCATGCGCTCCCCGGTGTACAGGAACTCCTTGGCCAGGCGCGGCCCGAGCACCCACGGGTGGCAGAAGAACTCGATGCCCGGGCAGCCCATCGAGACGACCGGGTCGGCGAAGAACGCGTCGTCGCTGGCGATGATCAGGTCGCAGGACCAGGCCAGCGAGAGGCCGCCGCCGATGCAGGCCCCGGCCACCGCCGCGATCGTCGGCTTGGGCAGCTCCCGCCAGCGGCGGCACATCCCGAGGTAGAGCTCCTCCTCGAAGGCCAGTAGCCCCTCACCGGTGAGTTCCTTGCCCCGGTGGTCCCACCACAGGGTGACCGGCCGGCGCTCGCCGCCGTCGTCGCC
>NZ_JALKFU020000671.1 GCF_023242965.2 Frankia sp. AgKG'84/4 | reverse complement strand
CCCGCCCCCGCCCCCGGCCCCCCGCCCCCCCCCCCCGCCCCCCCGCCCGCCCCCCCGCGCCCCCCCCCCCCCCCCCCCCCCCCCCCCCCCCACGGGGGAGCTGTCCGCACGGGGGAGCATGATCGGAGGCCTCGTCGGTCGCGCTGTGCGGGCAGACCGTACGGAGCAATCAGTGCGGTGGGCGCGTTCTGGTCAGGGGTGGCCGGCGGGCGAGGCCGCGGCTGGTCCGCGGGCATCCACGTCGGGAAGCCGGTCGCGGCACAGCAGCGCGGTGAGCCCGGCGAGTAGGCCCGCGGCCGCGGGGACGACCAGGCCGAGGCGGGCGCCACCGACGTCGATCAGCCGGCCGGCCAGCGGCGAACCGATGGACAGGCCGCTGGCCACGGCCATCGTGAGCCAGGCGAAGCCCTCGGTGCGGGCGCGGGCGGGGACGAGCCGCACCATCATCGCGTTGACGCCGATCATGGTCGGCGCCGCGGTGGCGCCGGCCAGCAGGGCGAGCGGGATCATCACCGCCACCGTCAGACCGGCCAGGGGCAGCAGGAAGCCGACCGCGAGCAGCGCGACCGAGCGCAGCAGCCGCTCGCGCAGCGGGCGGCGC
>NZ_JALKFU020000670.1 GCF_023242965.2 Frankia sp. AgKG'84/4 | reverse complement strand
GCGTCGGACCGCGCCCGAGCGAGCGGCACCCGCAGCAGCACCTGCAGGTCGGGCGCGGGCAGGGCCAGCGACCCGAGTTCCAGCTCGGCGATCCACGCCGGGAAGTCGGCGCGTTCGGCGGGCGGCAGCCGGGCCGCGCCGTAGGCGGCGTTCGACGCGACGTACCGGTCGAGCAGCACCACGTCGTTGGCCGAGGTCAGGGCGTCGAGCTCGGGCCGCGACGCCGCCCGGTCCAGGGCGAACATCATCGCCGTCGCCCGGGGCGCCGTCGCGAGTGCCGCGAGCCGCGCGTCACCGGCGAGCAGGTCACGCAGGGCCGGGCCGAGCGGGGCCACCTCGTACCGCGGGTAGGCGAGGGTGGCGACCCGATGGCCCGCGCCGGTGAGCCGGGCGACGAGCCCGCGGGTCAGGGTGTTCTTCCCGGCGCCGTCCACACCCTCGATCGAGATGATCATCCGACCACCGGCTGCCGCCGGAAGTGTTCGGCGACCGCGTCCGACCAGCTCAGCAGGCGCCCGGCGAGGGGGGGGCGGCGGGCGGGCGGCGCCCCGGCGGGGGGGGGTTTTTAAAAAAATAAGCATCTGAAGCACAAAAATAAATTAT
>NZ_JALKFU020000669.1 GCF_023242965.2 Frankia sp. AgKG'84/4 | reverse complement strand
CCTTAAGGCAGTCGCAAAAGCAAAGAACAAAGATATTCAGGACGTAGTCGCGACCGTTTTAAACCGCGACCGCCATTCGCAAATCATCCATGAGCTCCGGGAAGCAGGGGCGCGCATCAAATTAATCAACGACGGGGATGTCGCCGGGGCGATCAATACAGCCTTTGACCAGACCGGTGTAGATATTTTGTTCGGCTCAGGCGGGGCACCTGAGGGTGTGATTGCTGCCGTGGCGCTAAAATGCCTGGGCGGTGAGCTTCAGGGGAAACTCCTTCCACAAAATGACGCGGAAGCGGAGCGCTGCAATAAGATGGGCATAGATTTGGAAAGCGTGCTTCGGATGGAAGACCTGGTTCGCGGCGATGATGCGATCTTTGCGGCAACCGGGGTAACCGACGGGGAATTATTGAAAGGTGTCCAGTTCAAGGGGAATTACGGGCTGACCCACTCTCTTGTCATGCGGGCCAAATCAGGAACCGTCCGTTTCATCGACGGCCGCCACAGCTTAAAGAAGAAGCCGAACATGGTGATAAAGTGAAACTTCCATCAGTGGGGGGCTTCATCCCTCACTGATGGTTAGTTGTGGCTCACAGGATGTGAGTTACAC
>NZ_JALKFU020000668.1 GCF_023242965.2 Frankia sp. AgKG'84/4 | reverse complement strand
ATATTGATCAAGCGCACTGGAACTTCCGACCATAATGATCAAGGCCTCACCATGCCTGCGTCCCGCTCGTCCGGCCTGCTGCCACGCACTCGCGATGGAGCCCGGATAGCCTGTCATGATACACACCTGCAGCTGGCCGATGTCAACGCCCAGCTCAAGGGCGTTTGTGCTGACCACTCCATAAATGCTTCCTTCCCGCAGCCCCTTTTCAATCTCACGCCGTTGCTTCGGCAAGTATCCGCCGCGATAACCCCTTATCGACTTTGGACCCAGTTGTTTCGAAACTAATTCCTGCAAATAGGTCAAGAGGATTTCCACCCTCACGCGGGAACGGGCAAACACAATCGTTTGAATCTTATTGCGCAAAAATTCCATCGCAAGGCTGCGCGCCTCTAACACTGCACTTCTGCGGATATTGAGAGGCTTGTTCACGACTGGGGGATTATAAAAAACAAAATGCTTTTTCCCGCTTGGCGCGCCATTATTGTCGACGAGCACCATATCCTGCTCGGTCAGCTGCTCGGCCAATTGCTTCGGGTTGGCAATCGTGGCCGATGTGCAGATAAATACCGGGTCACTTCCGTAAAACCGGCAAATCCGCTTCAGCC
>NZ_JALKFU020000667.1 GCF_023242965.2 Frankia sp. AgKG'84/4 | reverse complement strand
GGCTGGCGCTACCGGCAGCGCGGCGGTGCTCGGCGACCGCCCGGCGGCAGCCGCCGGCGTGATGGCATCGACCAGGAAGGCCGCGGCTCGTCCCGATGCCGGCGCGGGAGTGGTGGCCGCGGAAGTGGGTGGCGTGGGCCGACGGGCCGGCGCGGGCGACGGGTGCCAGAGCAGCAGGCCCGCACGGGTGTGCTCCTGGACCAGCGACGGACTGGCCGCCAACCGTTCGGCGAGGTCGGCCGAGTCGCTCGTCGCCGGCACACCGACCGCGACCACGCCGAGGATCGCCAGCCAGCCGGCTGCGCGATCCCCGCCGGCCCCGAGATCGGTGGTGACGGCCGCCAGGAACGCCACGGCCGGGCCCGGCGGGCGCAGCGACCCGGCCGGGTAGCGGGCGCCGTCACCCGCCGCGAGGGTGTAGCGGATCGGCCCCGACCGGCCGGCGCGGTACAGCACCAGAACGCTGGAGCCGGGCGGCTCGGTACGCGTGCGGGCGAGAACCGCCCGAGCCGCGGCCGAGGTGCCGGCGGAGGACCAGGGGGCGAGGCCGGCTGCCGGGTCCGCCTCGGGATCGCCCGTGCCGCCCACGTCGACCGGCACCGCCCCGGCCGCG
>NZ_JALKFU020000666.1 GCF_023242965.2 Frankia sp. AgKG'84/4 | reverse complement strand
ATCGACAACATCGACATATCCAAAATCAAACGGGAAATCGAAAAGATGTACCGGAAACTGAACGGTGATTGGAAAAAAGGCGGGAAAATGCGTGTGGCTGTGATTTACTCGCTTATTTATACAGGGCTGCGCGTATCGGAGCTCGTGAACCTGAACCGGGAGGATCTCGATGTGAGGGAACGGACGGGATCGATCACGGTCCGGGGAAAAGGAAACAAAGAGCGTACGGTCCCGGCTCCAAAGGAACTCAGAAGAAAACTAATGGAATACCTGGGCGAGAGAACGGATAGCAACCCTGCCCTGTTTGTTTCGAACCGCGGGCAGCGCATCAGTGTCCGGAATGTCCAGGACATCCTGGCCAGGCTGAATGATCGCTGCGGGTTCAAGAAAGGAACGGTCCATCCGCACGTTCTGCGGCATTCGTTTCTCTACCAGACGGCCAAGAAAGTTCCGCTCACCACCCTCACTCAGCTCGCTGGCCACGATGATCCGAAGACGACGATGATCTACACCACGCCGAACCTGCAGGAAGTCGGGGCGAAACTTGATGATTTGTACCTGGAAGATGAATGAGTGTACAATGCGATTGATGTCATCATGACAGTACTTCACGC
>NZ_JALKFU020000122.1 GCF_023242965.2 Frankia sp. AgKG'84/4 | reverse complement strand
GCGCCGGCCCGCAGCGCGTCGGCCGCGCGGTCCCGTGCCCGTGCTGCGGCGTAGAGACGGCCGCGGCCTTCAACGGCCTCGGCGGCGCGTATGACGACGGGAAGCGGCTCCTGCACCGGTGGTCCGAGCCGGCGTCCGCGCCACAGTGCCAACAGCACGATCACGATGACGACCTGGAGCAACGCCCACCGCACACCGGCGGGAAGCAGCCGCAGTACACCGCGCTGGCCCACGCCGCCGGGCGTGCCTGCGACCGGCGTGATCCAGGACAGGTCCGGGTGGCGGCCGAGTAACCCGAGCGCGAGCGCCGCGTTGCCATCCCGGTCCAGCGCGCGGTTGGTGAGGAAGTCCGCGGAACCCAGCAGCACCAGCCGGCCGCCGCCGACCGCGCCGGCGGGCGCTTCACCGAGTCCGGGCGTGAGAACGGCGAGGCGGGCCGCGCGAGGTGGATCGCCGAAGCAGAGGCCGACGCGCATGTCCGCGCGATGTCCGCTGACAGCGCTCGTGTAGGCCGTCGAGCCGGTGAGCGAGGTCGTCCCCGCCGCGACCGCCTCCGGTAGGGCGCAACGGGGAGTCGAGCCGCTGCCTGGATCATGACTGGCGGCCTGGACGTTCACGTCGAGGGCAGCCAGCACGGCGTCGTCGGCGCCGACGAGGACGACGTCGGAACCCTGCCAGACCCGGCCGAGCAGGGCGGTGAGCGTGCCACGGTCAAGCCGGCCGGGAGCGAGCACGACGAGGGTGTCCGGCGTACTCGTCGGCTGAGCGCCCGGAGGTACGGCGTCGCGCGCCGACACGCTGACCCCCCGGTCCCGCAGGATCTCCGCCAGCGCGCGGGCACCCGCGGGTCTCGGGGAGCGAATGTCGAGTGCGTCCTGGTCCGAAGTCCGGGTCACGAGCGCGGAGACGATGACGAAGGCGAGTACCAGGACGCCGATGACAGCCCCCACCACGAGCCCGCGGCGCACCGCGGGCGGGCGTGGGCCCGAACGCAGCGCCGTGCCGCCAGGGCCGCCGCCGGATGTCGTCATGGTCGCGCCGGTGGTCATGCTGGCACCGCCGGCATGCCCGCCGCATCGCTGTGCCCTCGGGATGTCGGGCGTAGCCGGGACAGTGCCGTGTCCGCGTCCACGAGCACCTGGTAGTCCGCGGCCGACCCGGGTCGGCCGCCATACCAGGTGTCGCTGAAGATCTGCACGGCTGCGGCCAGGGCGGACAGTGCGTGGTCGCTGTTCGCGGGAGCGACGTCCTCCTGCTTCGGGCGGCCCCGATCGGCATTGGCCGGCCTTGGCACCGCGACTGCCCCGGCCACGTCGGCGACCAACTCGCCGGCTGTACGCCCGGGCCGGGGATCGAGCAGGCCCCGGTCCTCCAGCGTCCGCACGATGGCTCTGAGCCGCGAACGTACTGCCAGTAGGTAGTCCCCTAGAGCGGCGTGATTGTCGGCCTCAGCTCTGAGCTGGGCGGCGCTCAGCGGGCTGGAAAGGTCGTCCTCGGCGGGGGGCCGCGCTCGGGCGGTCCGCCGCACCGGACCCAACCACCAGCGCAGCGCGACAAGAACGACCGCGACGACGACCACGATCGACAGCACGCCGAACCCGGGCCCGTCGCCACCTCCCGCGCCATGCGGGACAAGCCGGGAGATCAGGTCGACGATCCGGTCACCGATCCAGCCGAGCAGACGGTTCCACCAGCCCGAATGATCGTCGTGGTAGATCGAGCGGGAAAGCTCGCGACGGGCTTCCTCGCGAGCGCCCTCCCGGGTGACCGGGCCGCCGAGTGTCATCCTGGCGTTCCCGCCCCTGCGGAGCGGGCTCGCGCCGCCTCGGAGAGCGTCACGTCGAGGCCCTCGCGCCGGATCCGCAGATCGACGTAGATCAGCACGACGGCGCCGGACATGATCGGTGCCGAGACCGTGGTCGCGAGCAGGTTGCCCAGTCCCTCGATGATGTGGCCGGAGGTCGTGAGGTCACCGTTGAGAAAGTCGCCGAACACGCCCGGCGCGGCGGCCACCACGAGGCCCGTGGCGATGGCAAACACCGCGCTGAGCAACAACGCGACCAACGACGCCAGCAGAAGGATGCCGAACGTCCGCCACCAGGATCCGCGCACGATCGTCATCGATCGGCGCAGTGCCTGGCGAAGGCTGCCGCCCTCCAGCACGTAGACGGGGGTCGCGAGGCTCAGATAGACACCGATGATGATGGCGCCGATGAGCAGGGCAATGGTGCCCAGCGCGATCGCCAGGGCGACGACGGCTGTGAGGCCGACAAGTCCGGCGAGGCGGGGCGCGAGCCGCCGGACGGCGTCGGTCGGGCCGATCCGGCTCCCCAGCGTCGCCTCGCTGACCACCACGCTCAGCACACCGGCCAGGAACAGGCCGAGAACGAGATCGAGCAGAAACGTGGCCACGGTGCCCACGACCCCGGCCGCGGTCGAGGCGTTGTCCGTGCTGATTGTGATTGCCGTTGACGCGGTCTCCACGACAGCGGCGGAGGCCAGAGTGATCCCTATCGTGGCGCCTGGGTTCGTGCGGATGGCCGCGAAGGTGCCGTCCAGGATCTCGCCGACCGCCAGAGGGCGCAGCGGGATGATGCCCGGCTTGGCCGCGGCGTTCCAGCGCCACTGGTTCTGCGGGCCCGGTGGGCCAACAGGCCATCCCGTGGGCTGCCCGGTCGGCGGCTGGCCGGGATCGCCGGCTTCGGGCGGGGGAGCCTGCCCGACACCTGGCCCGGCTGGCGGCAGCGGGGTGCCCCATCGCGCGCCGCCGGATCCGCCTCCCGGGGGTGCGCCAGGTGCAGCCCAACCGGGTCCATCGGTCATCGTCATGCCTCCACTCGTTGATGCGTCCCGTGCGCCCAGCCCGGCGTCCGCGATCAATCTGATCGCGGGCGGAGGAGCGGGGCAACCCGGTACCTGTCCGGGATTCTCGGCCTCCTTCCGGCGCGTGCGGAGGCCGACGTGCCGGTACCGCTCGGACCGGCCGGTTTGGAACCGCTGTCGGCCGCTACCCGCCTGCTGCCGGGGCGACCCCGGATGAGCCGTCTGGTGTCGATCGTCCCAGATCCGGAGATGCCCCGGCACCGGTGACCTCATCACCTGTGGACGGCCGCGTGGGAGTCTCGCGGAACCTGTGGACAGCCACGGGCGGCCAGGGGTGCCCGTGGCTGTTGTCCACAGCCGGGTCGTTGCTGCGGGGTCCGATATCCACAGTCGGCGGCGATGGGGTTGGCGGGCGCCGGGAACGCGCCGAGTCTTCTCGCATGACCCGAGTGCTCCCGCCCCTGCTGGCCCGCGGCCTGGCGATTCTGACCGACCTCGTGGTGCCGCTGTGCTGCGCGGGCTGCGGCGCCCGCGCCGCAGCCGCCTGCCCGGCCTGCGTGGCGACGCTGCGTGGTCCTGCGATCCTCGCCGCCGCGGGCCCCTTGGCCACCCCGCGGCGGCGAGGGCTGCCGCCCTGTCTGGCGGTGGCCCGCTACGGCGGCCGGGTCCGGTCGCTGGTTCTCGCCTACAAGGAACGCGGCCGCGTGGATCTGGCCCGTCCGCTGGGGGCCGCTCTCGCCCGAGTGCTCGAACTCGCGGCGCTTGGTGCGCAGGCCGAAGATGATCTTCCCCGGGCACCGGTGAGCCGGTTGCGGCGCGGACCGACGCTCGTGCTTGTCCCGGTGCCATCGACGTCCGCCGCGCGGCGGAGACGGGGCTTCGATCATGTCGGGCTGCTGTGCTCCGCGGCCGCCGCCGTGTTGCGGCGGAGGGGTTTTCGAGTCCGGGTCGTGCCGCTGCTTCGGCCGGCCCGGCGCCTGGCCGACCAGGCCGGGCTCGGTGCCGCGGCGCGTGCGGCGAACCTTGCCGGCGCGTTCGCGATGAGTGATCCACGGCGTTCGGCGGCACTGCTGGACACCCTGGAACACCATCGGGTCGTGATCGTCGACGATGTGCTGACCACCGGTGCGACCGTGGGAGAGGCGGCGCGTTGCCTGAGCGCCGGTGCCCTCCGGCCCGCGGCCGCGGTGGTCGTCGCCGCCACCGATCCGACGCGCGGAAGGCGCGGCCTACCAGGGATCGATGCTTCGTAGGGGTGAAACTACCGCTACGCACCGTCCGCACCGCAGGTCGATGTCAGGCCGGTCGCAGGCCTGAACGTCGCGGCTCGGCCCGGCATTGCTCGTACGTCGTGCTGATGCTGGGCGTTCTGGCGGAGTAGCGCCGCGTCAGAGGGGAAGGAGCCGAACGCGGGCAATCCAACCGCAGATCGGTACGACGGAAAGGTGTGACGACGGTGGACAGGGCGCCTAAGGCGCCCCGGCCAGCGGCCGGGGAGGCCGGCGGGCGCCGGACGACACTGGCGCGGGGTCGTGGCAACGACCGCGGCGCTGGCATCCGAACGGGAGGTGGATCGCGTGGAAATCGTGGTCAAGGGCAGGCACACCGTGGTTCCGGACAGGTTCCGCAAGCATGTCGAGGCCAAGCTCGCCAAGTTGGAGCGACTGAACTCCCAGATCATTCGCGTGGACGTCGAGCTGTCCAAGGAGCACAATCCGCGGCTTGCCGACTTCTGCGATCGAGTCGAGCTCACCGTGTACTCGCGTGGTCCGGTGATTCGGGCCGAGGCCGCCGCCGCCGACTGCTACGCCGCCCTCGACCTGGCCGCCGGCAAGCTCGCTGAGCGTCTGCGCCGTGCCGCTGACCGGCGGGTCCGCCACCACTCCAACCACGCCGGGAGCAAGCCCGCGGGGATCACCTCGGTGCCGCTGGAGAGCCTGATGCCACTGGAAGGCACGCGGCCCGCCGGTGCGCATCACGATGCCACGGGCGATCACGTGGCGGGAGTGGCGTCGCGCCCGGTGGTCGCGGCCCCGGTCGACGAGGTCGCTTCGGTCCAGCGTCAGGCGGACCAGGACGGCGGCCCGAACGAGGCGCCCCTGGTCGTCCGCGAGAAGACTCACCAGGCTGACGCGATGACGCTCGAAGAGGCGCTGTCGAACATGGAGTTGGTCGGTCACGACTTCTACCTGTTCCTCGACGTCGATCTCGGCCTGCCGAGCGTCGTGTACCGCCGAGTGGGCTACGACTACGGGGTGATCCGGCTTGCCGGATCCGACGCGGCCGTGGCCGCGTCGGCGGGGGCGAGGAGCCAAGCCGCGCGGTCGGGAGCGGACCGGGGAGCCCTCGCGAACTCCGCCCTTTAGACGATCTGCAGGTCACCTCCATCGGCTGACGTGGGACCATTTGCCTCGGGTGTCGGAGTGCACGGATCTGCCGTCCCGCGCGAAAGTCGCGCGGGACGGCAGATCCGGGGCGCAGGTGGTCCTAAGGAGGTCAGATGACGGTGGACGAGCAGCGCTCTGAGGAGGCGCTGCCGACGCCCTCGGAGGCGAACCCCATTCGGGTGCTCATCGTCGACGACCACGCTCTGTTTCGGCGTGGGTTGGAGATGGTGCTGGGGCAGGAAGTCGATATCGAGGTCGTCGGGGAGGCGGCGGACGGCTCCGAGGCCGTGACCATGGCCAAGGAGACCGCTCCGGACATCGTGCTGATGGACGTGCGCATGCCCCGCCGCGGTGGGATCGATGCCACGAGCGCGATCAAGGAGTCGGTGCCGAGCGCGAAGATCGTGATGTTGACGATCAGTGACGAGGAGGCAGATCTCTACGACGCGATCAAGGCGGGAGCCATGGGCTACCTGCTCAAGGAGATCTCGATCGACGAGGTCGCGGCCGATATTCGCGCCGTCTACGGCGGACAGAGCCTGATCAGTCCGTCCATGGCATCGAAGCTGCTCAGCGAGTTCGCGGCCATGATCAAAAACAAGGATGACAGGCCGCAGCTGCCGACGCCTCGGCTGACCGACCGTGAGATGGAGGTATTGCGGCTCGTCGCCAAAGGTATGAACAACCGCGATATCGCCAAGCAGCTCTATATCAGTGAGAATACCGTGAAGAACCACATCCGTAATATTCTGGAGAAGCTGCAGCTTCATTCCAGGATGGAAGCGGTTGTCTACGCGGTCCGTGAGAAATTGCTCGAAATCACCTGAGTTCTGTTCAGTCGGGTGGAGGCGGCGGATCGGTCGGTAGCCGGGAACCCGCCCAGCAGTCGACACGCTGGCCGCCGCCCACCACCAGGGCAGCCCGCTGGATCCCCTCCAGCGTGAAGCCGGTTTTTCGGGCTACCCGGAGTGACGCGAGGTTGCCCACAGCGGCCCGCCATTCGATCCGGGCTAGTCCTTGCGCGCCGAAGCCCCATCGGGTCACGGCCGTCACCGCCTGCGAGACGACCCCCTGACCACGGGCGGCGACTGCGCACCAGTAGCCGATCTCGGCGTCACCGGCCGGGGTGATTTCCATCAGTGCGACCGAAGCAAGCAGAACCTCGGTGGTGGCGTCGACGACGGCGAAGTACGCCCCCGTGCCGTCCGCCCACGCGGCAGGGGTCTGCCGGGTGATGAAGTCCTCGGCGTGGCGGCGCTCGTACGGAGTCGGGATCTGTGTCCACCGCGGGATCTCCGGATCCTGGCAGGCCTTGTACACGGCCTCGGTGTCATAGATCCGCCACGGTCGTAGGTGCAGCCGGCCGGCGGTGATCTCGGTGGGTTCGACAGGTCGCATACGCCTGTTGTATCGGGTCCGCCGCCAGGGGCGGTAACGGTTTCGGCCGGCGGCTGGCGGCCGCACTTCGGGGAGCCTTCGCGCCGTCGGCGGACAGCCGTGGATCGGCACCCGGCCCGCGGGCACCAGACGGTGTTCCCGGTCGTTGGGAAGGGTGAGCATCGCGTGTCCCACCGCGCACTGTCTCGTCGTGGTTGTTGGTGTCAGTGCTATCGCCACCCCGCGCGTCGCCGCGCTCACGGTCCACCGTGGGGTGTCTCCGATCGCCGCCGGGGGAACCGCGTACCGATGGATGTTGTGGGGGCCGGCTCAGGGGCTAGCATCGTGTGGTCGGTGACCTCGCCGACGTGCCTGCCGGAGGAGTTTCGCCCGTGGTTCTAGAAAAGATCTTGCGTGCCGGTGAGGGCCGGATTCTGCGCAAGCTCAAGGCGATTGCCGAGCAGGTGAACCTGATCGAGGACGACTTCACCGGGCTGTCGGACGGCGAGCTGCGCGGGATGACCGACGAGTTCCGCCAGCGCCTGGCCGAGGGCGGCGAAACGCTCGACGATCTGCTGTCCGAGGCGTTCGCCGTGGTCCGTGAGGCTGCCCGGCGTACCCTCGGCCAGCGGCACTTCGACGTGCAGATCATGGGTGGCGCGGCGCTTCATCTCGGCAACATCGCCGAGATGAAGACCGGCGAGGGCAAGACGCTGGTCTCGACCCTGCCGGCCTACCTCAACGCGCTGTCCGGCAAGGGCGTGCACCTCATCACGGTCAACGACTACCTGGCTCAGCGCGACGCCGAGAACATGGGTCGTGTCCATCGCTTCCTCGGGCTCACCGTCGGCGTGATCCATCCGCAGATGACGCCCGAGGTCCGTCGGGCGCAGTACGCCTGCGACCTGACCTACGGCACGAACAACGAGTTCGGCTTCGACTACCTTCGCGACAACATGGCATGGAGCGCGGACGAGCTGGTCCAGCGGGGGCACAACTTCGCCGTCGTCGACGAGGTCGACTCCATCCTCATCGACGAGGCGCGGACGCCTCTGATCATCAGCGGCCCGGCGGACCACCCGACCCGTTGGTACACGGAGTTCTCGCGCATCTCGCCCCTGCTCGAGCGGGACACCGACTACGAGGTCGACGAGGGCAAGCGGACGGTGGCCATCACCGAGTCCGGTGTCGAGAAGGTCGAGGACCAGCTCGGCATCGAGAACCTGTACGAGTCGGTGAACACTCCGCTCGTCGGCTACCTGAACAACTCGCTGAAGGCCAAGGAACTCTACAAGCGAGACAAGGACTACATCGTCACCGACGGCGAGGTTCTTATCGTCGACGAGTTCACCGGCCGTGTGCTGCATGGCCGCCGGTACAGCGAGGGAATGCACCAGGCCATCGAGGCCAAGGAGAAGGTCGAGATCAAGCAGGAGAACCAGACTCTTGCGACGATCACGCTGCAGAACTACTTCCGGCTCTACGACAAGCTTTCCGGAATGACCGGTACCGCCATGACCGAGGCGGCCGAGTTCCATCAGATCTACACCCTCGGCGTCGTGCCGATCCCGACGAACAAGGCGATGGTCCGGCTCGATCAGCCCGACGTCGTCTACAAGACCGAGATCGCGAAGTTCGACGCCGTGGTCGAGGACATCGCCGAGCGCCACGAGAACGGCCAGCCGGTCCTGGTCGGCACCACGAGCGTCGAGAAGTCCGAGTACCTGTCCAAGCAGCTTGCCAAGCGCGGCGTCCCGCACGAGGTGCTCAACGCGAAGCATCACGAGCGTGAGGCGACCATCATCGCCGAGGCCGGCCGCAAGGGTGCCGTCACGGTGGCGACGAACATGGCCGGCCGCGGTACGGACATCATGCTCGGCGGTAACCCGGAGTTCCTCGCGCAGGCGGAGCTTCGCCAGCGTGGACTCTCACCGATCGAGACCCCAGAAGACTACGAGGCCGCCTGGCAGGAGGCCCTGGAGAAGGCCCGCCAGTCGGTGAAGACCGAGCACGAGGAGGTCGTCGCCGCCGGCGGTCTGTACGTGCTCGGCACCGAGCGGCACGAGTCCCGCCGGATCGACAACCAGCTCCGCGGCCGTGCCGGCCGGCAGGGCGACCAGGGCGAGTCGCGCTTCTACCTCTCCCTCGGCGACGACCTCATGCGGCTTTTCAACGCGGCCGCCGTCGAAGGCATCATGGACCGGCTCAACATTCCCGAGGATGTCCCGATCGAGTCAAAGATCGTGACGCGGGCGATCCGGTCGGCCCAGACCCAGGTCGAGGGCCAGAACTTCGAGATCCGCAAGAACGTCCTCAAGTACGACGAGGTCATGAACAAGCAGCGCACCGTCATCTACGAGGAGCGCCGCAAGGTTCTCGATGGCGCCGACCTGCACGAACAGGTCCGGCACTTCGTCGATGACACCCTCGATGGCTATGTCCGGGGAGCGACGGCGGACGGCTACCCCGAGGAGTGGGACCTCGACACCCTGTGGACGGCACTGGGCGAGCTCTACCCGGTCGGCGTGGAGGCCCCCGACGTCGACGACCGTGACGGGCTCACCACGGACCACCTCCTAGAGGACATTCAGGCCGACGCGCAGGAGGCCTACGACCGCCGGGAACTCGAGCTCGGCGACACTCCCGACGAGGAACCTGTGATGCGGGAGCTGGAACGGCGGGTGGTGCTCGCCGTGCTCGACCGCAAATGGCGCGAGCACCTGTACGAGATGGACTACCTGCAGGAGGGCATCGGCCTGCGGGCGATGGGGCAGCGCGACCCGCTGGTCGAGTACCAGCGCGAGGGCTTCGACATGTTCCAGACGATGATGGAGGGCATCAAGGAGGAGTCCGTCCGCCTTCTGTTCAACGTCGAGGTTCAGGTCGCGGGCCAGGAAGGCCAAACGGCGGAGGAGGCGATCGCCGAGGTTCCGATGCCCGCCGGACCGGCCGGCGCCGCCAGCCTGCCGACCCCGGCCGCGGCCGCGTCCGCGGTGTCGCCGCCCGAGGCGGACGCCCCGGCTACGACGGGGCGGACCCAGCCCCCGGTACCGGAGATTCCGGCTCCGTCCAGCCCGCCGCCGGTGTTCGTCAAGGGCCTGGAGCCACGCCGGCCGACCGGCGGCCTGCGTTACACGGCGCCGTCGGTCGACGGCGGTTCCGGGCCGGTCACCACCCTCGAGAACGGGATCGCCGGACGGTCGCCGGGCGGCGGCGTGGGTGACGCTTCCGGGGGCGGCTCAGCGACGGGTGCGAACAACCGGCCCGCGCGCAACGCGCCCTGCCCGTGCGGTTCGGGCCGCAAGTACAAGCGCTGCCATGGCGATCCGGCCCGGCGTAACGCCGAGGCCGAGTAGGAGCCGAGCAGGAGAGCGTGGGTCCGGCCGGAGCGTTGACCGGCCGGACCTGATCGCGTGAGTGGAGATCCGTGGTCGGCGCTCAGCCGACCTGCAGGGTCGTCACCCGCCAGCGGCCGCCGGCCGACTCCATCCGCAGGGCGAGCGCGGCCACCCGCGTGCCTCGGTTGATCACCGCGGACACCTCGGCGACGCCGGGCCGCGGCTCGCTGACCCGTACGCTGCGCACCTGCGCGGGGCGTCGGCCGAACTGCGCGGCGGTGCGCTCAAGGTCGTTCTGAAGCCGGGGCGTCGTCAGGTTGGCGAGATGGGAGACCGGGCGGACCCCGCCGAGCGCCTCGACGATCGCGCGGACGACGATGACCGCAGCCTGTCTGGGCGGGGCGATCCGTCGGCCGTCGGCCATGGGCCGCTGACCGACGGCGGGCGGGGGACCGACCGAGGGGTGCGCCGGCCGGCCGGAGCCGCCGAGAAGCTGATCCGGGACTGTCAGGCGACGCGGGGTGCGGTCCACGAGCGTGGTGGAGACCCGCCCGGAACTCGGCCCGGCCGTGCCGACGTGACGCCCGCTCGACGCGCCGTGGCCGAGGTGGGTGCGCGCCGGCCGAGCGGGGCCGCCCGGGGCCGCCGGCGCACCGCGTTCGTCGTCGAACGGTGGTTCGGTCGGGGTAACGGGGAGCAGCCGCATGCTGGAGGCCGATGATGATCGGCGCGGCAGGGTCTGGGCACAGGTGGCGGTCACGGCTGGCTCCGAGGGTGCAGGGCGGGGTTAAGGCCCGGATGGTGGGATGAGGCGTTGGCCGGGAAGGATCACGTTCGGGTCGTCGCCGATCACGTCGGCGTTGGCAGCCCACCAGCGGTGCCATTGCGCCGAGATCTGCTCGGGTGTGGCGGTCGGCCCCAGGTGGCGGGCCGCGATCGTCCACAGACTGTCCCCGCGCAGGACGACGATGGCGCCGTCCGCGTCGCCACCGGTCGTCGCCCCGGCCGCGGGCACACCGGTGCCCCGATGCGCTGGTGGGACGACGGGATCCCGCGACGGGGTCGTGGGCGCGGGCCCGGCGGGCCCGGCGGGGCGGGTGGGGCTGTTGGTCGGGCTGGTCGGTGCGGTGGCGGCGGAACCGCCGGCGGGGGCCTGGCCGGACGGTGCCGCCACGCGCGGCTGGGCGGTCGGTGGCCGATTGAGATCGGGCCAACTCGCCGGGACGCGGGCGGTGTTGAGGCGGATGGGAGCGCCGGGGTCAGGGGCGGCGTGCTCCGAAGACCCGCTGCTGGCGGTCTCCGGGGTCTGTGGTGGCGCGGCGTCGGGCGGTGCCGACGCCGTCGAGTGAAGATCGACGACAGGAACGGACGCGCCCAGCCCGGGCACAGAGACGGTCGGGCTCGCGCCGCCCGTGGCCGGGCCGGCAGTGGCCGCGCGGTCGAGGTCCGGCGTCTGGGGGGCCGGCTGGCCGGGCCGGGTC
>NZ_JALKFU020000665.1 GCF_023242965.2 Frankia sp. AgKG'84/4 | reverse complement strand
CGCCTGGCGCGCCCGCGGCGCCATCCGCGGCTGCGCCACGGCACTGGGCCGCGTCGGCGCCGCCGAGGACGCCGACTGTGTGGTCGTCCGCGCCTTCCACGGCGAGCGGCTGTGCGGGCTGGTGACCTTCCTGCCCTGGGGACGCGACGGGCTGTCCCTCGACGTCGTGCGCCTCGACCGCGCCGCCGCGGTCGGCCTGACCGAGTTCATGCTCGTCGCCGTGTTACGCGACGCGAAGCGCCTCGGCGTCACCCGGGTCTCGCTGACCTTCGCGGCGTTCCGCGCGGCGCTGGCCCGCGGCGAACGGCTCGGTGCCAGCCCCGCGCTGCGGCTGTGGCGGCACATGCTGCTGGCCGCGTCCCGCTGGTTCCAGATCGAGTCGCTCTACCGCTTCAACGCCCGGTTCGACCCGTCCTGGCAACCCCGCTACGTCTGCTGGCCGGCCAATCGCGACCTGCCTCGCGTCCTCGTCGCCGCCGTCCGCGCCGAGGTCCTCCTCCCCCACCCGTCCTTCCCCCGCCCCGCGCTGGGGTCCCGCCGGCGGCCGCCGGCGATGGACGAATTCGCTGCCGCGGACGACGCGCAGGCATCCGCGGCTGCCAGCCGCGACCTCGCGC
>NZ_JALKFU020000664.1 GCF_023242965.2 Frankia sp. AgKG'84/4 | reverse complement strand
CGCAGGCGTTGCTGGCGACCTACGGGCAGGGTCGGGACGCGGACCGGCCGCTGTGGGTGGGATCGGTCAAGTCGAACGTCGGGCACACCCAGGCGGCGGCGGGCGTGGCCGGTGTGATCAAGATGGTGATGGCGATGCGGCACGGGGTGGCGCCCAGAACGCTGCACGTCGACGCGCCGACCCCGAACGTCGACTGGGCCACGGGCGCGGTCCAGCTCCTGACGCAGACGACGCCGTGGCCCACGGACGGCCCGCGCCGGTCCGGGGTGTCCGCGTTCGGCATCAGCGGCACCAATGCCCACGTGATCCTCGAAGTGGACCCGAACACCGACGTCGAGGTCGCCGCCGGTGACGGCACCACCGGCTCCGGTTCACCGGCCGTCCTGGTGGATTCCACCGTCGTTGTCCCGCCTGTTTCCGGGGTGGATTCCCCGGTGGACTCACCGGCCGGTTCGGTTGGTTCTTCGCCGGCTTCTCCGGTTGTCGTGCCGGCGGTGTTTCCGTGGGTGGTGTCGGGTCGGGATGCGGCGGGTCTTTCGGCGCAGGCGGGTCGGTTGTCGGCGTTTGTGTCGGCGCGGCCTGAGCTGGGTCTGGGGGATGTGGGTTTTTCGTTGGTGT
>NZ_JALKFU020000663.1 GCF_023242965.2 Frankia sp. AgKG'84/4 | reverse complement strand
CCGCTGCCGGCGCCGCGACGGCGCTGGCCGTCGCGGGCGCCGCGGGCCAGCCGTTCGACCTGGTGCTGACGATGGGTGTCGCGGGCGGTTTCCGCGGCTGGACCGAGATCGGCGATCTGGTCGTCGCCGATCGCCTGGTCGCCGCCGACCTGGGCGCCGAGTCCGGCGTCGACGAGGAGCCGGTGCGGCCCGCCGAGCGGATCAGCGAGATCGACCGCAATCTCGGCTTCCACTCGACCGGCGCGCCCACCCACCGCGGCAATGGCAGCCGCAGCGCTGACGGCGCCTTCCTCACCCTTGACGACCTGGGGCTCGGCTCGTCCACCGTCCAACCGGAGGCCGCCCTGACGTCCCGGCTCGGCCTGGTGCTCGACGCCACCGGCCGGCGGGTCATCACCGGTACCGTGGTCAGCGTCTCGACCGTGACCGGCACGGAGCGCCGGGCCGCCGCCCTGACCGAGCGGCTGGATCCGGTGGCGGAGGCGATGGAAGGCTACGCCGTCGCGCTGGCCGCGCAGGCCTACGGCGTCCCCGCCGCGGAGATCCGCGCCGTGAGCAATCCCGTCGGCCGCCGCGACCGGGCCGCCTGGAACCTGCCGGCCGCCCTGGCCAGCCTGCGCAC
>NZ_JALKFU020000662.1 GCF_023242965.2 Frankia sp. AgKG'84/4 | reverse complement strand
CGGGCAACCCGTCCGCGCCCGGCGGGCCGGTCAGGGCTGTCGGGCGGGCCGGGGCTGTCGGGCGGGCCGGGGCTGTCGGGCGGGCCGGGGCTGTCGGGCGTGGTGACGAAGGGGAGCTGATGGGGCGCATCCTGATCGTCGAGGACGAGCCGCAGCTGTTGCGCGCGATGCGGATCAATCTGCGCAGCCGCGGCCACGAGGTCCGCACGGCCGCCGACGGCGCGCACGCCCTCGCCGAGGCCGCCGGCCACCCGCCGGACATCGTGATCCTCGACCTCGGGCTGCCCGACATGGACGGCATCGACGTCATCCGCGGCCTGCGCGGCTGGACCCGTGTCCCCATCATCGTCCTGTCCGGCCGCACGTCCGGCCCCGACAAGATCGCGGCGCTGGACGCGGGCGCCGACGACTACGTGACGAAACCGTTCTCCGTCGAGGAGCTGCTCGCCCGAATTCGGGCGGTCGGCCGCCGCGCCACCCCCGCCGAGCACGGCCCGCTCGTCACCATCGGTCACCACCAGGTGGACTTCGCCGCCAGGGCCGTCACCGTGCTCCCCGCCAGCGCCGAGGGCACGCGAACCGCCAGCGCGGAGCCGGCGGGCGCGGAGCCGGCGGGCGCGGAGCCGGCG
>NZ_JALKFU020000661.1 GCF_023242965.2 Frankia sp. AgKG'84/4 | reverse complement strand
GGCCGGGACGCCCCCGCCCGGGTGGGATCGCCGTGGTGGGCGCCGGCAGTGCGCCGGCGGAGAGCTGTCAGCGGGTGCGAGGGCCGCCAGGACAGCGGGACGCGGCGACGAGCGCCAGGTCGATGTGCCGTCTGCGCACCAGCAGCGGCGGGATCGACATGCAGGAACAGAAACACGGCGGCCCAGAGCCCGCCAACCCGATGGACAGGTGACGCATCTCATATCTTCAGGTAGTCGATGAACAAAGATGCTGGTAGCGGCTGTGTGCCGGTGAGGCTGGCTCGGGGCCGGGCCGTCGCCCTGCGCGGATCGCCGGGTGGGACCGGCGATCGAAGGATCTTCGTGCGTGCCGCAGATCACATTTGGGAGTGTTGACCGGGTGTGGTGACGCTGATCAGAGTGAGACCGGTGCGGACCTCCACGTGGTTGACGTCCCGCCGCTGCATCGATTTCGGGCGCGCCGAGTCCAGCCGCTGTCGTTAGTTCCCAGGTAGATCTCCTCGGATCCCGCAGGGTCCACGAGGCCCCGGCTCTGCCGCGGGCCGCGGGTGACCTCGTCCGGTGGTGCGCCGTGCCGCCTCCGTAACCACGCCGACCGCCTCGCCGCCACCCGCTGGCGGCCGGGGCCGCGC
>NZ_JALKFU020000660.1 GCF_023242965.2 Frankia sp. AgKG'84/4 | reverse complement strand
CGTGCGCGGTCTCGCGCCGGCGACCGTCGTCGCCGTCACCGGCTCCGTCGGCAAGACCACAACCAAGGACCTGCTCGCCGACCTGCTCGCCGAACTCGGCCCGACGGTGGCCGCCCCCGGCTCGTTCAACAACGAGATCGGCCTGCCGCTGACACTGCTGCGTACCGCGCCGGACACCGCGTTCGTGGTGCTGGAGATGGGCGCGCGCGGCCGCGGCCACATCGCCGCCCTGTGCGCCCTCGCGCGCCCGTCCATCGGGGCGGTGCTCAACGTCGGCAGCGCCCACGTTGGCGAGTACCCCGACGGCCGGGTCGGGATCGCCGCGGCCAAGGGTGAGCTGGCGCGGGCCGCCACCGACACGGTCGTGCTCAACGCCGACGACCCGCTGGTCGCGGCGATGGCCGCGCGCGTCGGTGACGGCGTCACAGTGATCACTTTCGGGACGGCGTCGACGGCGGACGTGCGGGCCGAGGACGTCCGCGTCGACCGCTCGGGCCGGGCCTCGTTCGACCTGCTCGCCGGCGGCGAACGCCAGCCGGTGACACTCGGCCTCGTCGGCGTCCACCAGGTGCCCAACGCCCTGGCCGCGGCCGCGGTCGCCCTGCGCATGGGGCTCGCGCCCGCGCGGATCGC
>NZ_JALKFU020000659.1 GCF_023242965.2 Frankia sp. AgKG'84/4 | reverse complement strand
AGTTTTTTTAAAAAGAGCCGGCCCCCCCCCCGGGGGGGGCGAGGGGCCCCGGGGCCCGGCGCCCCGCGGCGCCCGGCCCGCGGCCAGCGCCACGTCGAACAGTCGCAGGCCCTCGGCCGAGGTCAGGGGACGCACTCCCGCGCGTTCCAGCCGTCGCAGGTCGGGGTCGCCGAGCCGTCCGGTCAGCTCGCTGCGCTGCTCCCACAGCCCCCACGCCAGCGACGTCGCCGGCAGGCCCGCCGCCCGCCGCTGGTGGGCGAGGGCGTCCAGGAAGGCGTTGGCCGCGGCGTAGCTGCCCTGGCCGGGGCCGCCGAAGACGCCGGCGGCCGAGGAGAACAGCACGAACGCCGACAGGTCGAGGTGGCGGGTCAGTTCGTGCAGGTGCCAGGCGCTGTCGACCTTGGGGCGCAGCACCGGGTCCAGCCGTTCGGGGGTCAGCGCCGGGATCACCGCGTCGTCGAGCACACCGGCGCAGTGGACGACGCCGGTCAGGGGGTGGTCGGCCGGGATGGCGGCGAGCAGATCGGTGAGCTGGGCCCGGTCTGCCACGTCGGCGGCCCGCACGGACACCTCGACGCCGCCGGCCGCCAGGTCGGTGACGAGCTCGGCCGCGCCCTCGGCGGCGGTGCCGCGC
>NZ_JALKFU020000658.1 GCF_023242965.2 Frankia sp. AgKG'84/4 | reverse complement strand
TGATGGGACAACTCCTTTCACCGAAAAATCCAATTTCTATAAAAGAGGAAAAAGTAAAAGTAATTCACAAAAATATCAATGCAAAGAATGTAAAAAATACACCAATGTGTTACCGATTAAAAGAGAATCAACTACCTATCATCAAAAACGAAACGATATACTCCCTCTCTTTTCCAAGTTATTGCTAAATAAAACTTCGGTAAGAAGAACCTGTGATATGTTGGAGATTGGGATGAAAACCTATTACACGAAATTAGAATGGCTCTATCGCTGTTGCGTGGAATTTTTGGACAAACATGAAAATAACGGCTTTCAAGACAAAACCTTCAATGAAATCTGGTTGAATACAGATAAGATGCAATACAATCTAAACAACATTCGGAGAAAAGGCAAAGGAAGTTTTGATACCTCCTTTACGGATGACTCTGCTTTGCAAACCCATGTGGTCATAACCGCAGATGTTCATTCTCGATATGTGTTCCGTAGCGATGTCGCCTATGATTGGGACTTTGATATTGAGCAATTAGAGGAAGATACCCTTCTCTATCGAGAAGACCATCTGGATTCCTTTTGTCGGAAAAATGACCGTTTCCGATTGTCCTACTATCCACAAGAACCAACGAAAGAGGATGACC
>NZ_JALKFU020000657.1 GCF_023242965.2 Frankia sp. AgKG'84/4 | reverse complement strand
GCGGGTCACCCCGGCGGCGACCATCTGCGCGTCGCACAGCACCGGCGCCCCGGCCAGCAGCGCCGCGCGCGCCGCGGCGACCGCTCCCGGGCTGAACGCCAGGTCGTCCACAAGATCGACCATGCCGCACGAATGGATCATGCGGACGGCCACCCGGGCGACGTCGGCGGGCAGCCCGTCGAGGCGGGCCTCCGCCCGGATCGTCGCAAAGGAACGCCGGTAGATCTCCGCGCCGTCACGGATGTAGTCCCCGCGGGGGGTTCCCACCGGCATCGCCACCTCCACAGACCGTCCTCCCGAACCCATCAGCCGCCACCCCGAACCCATCAGCCGCCACCCCGTAACCCATCAGCCGCCACCCCGTGCCGAGCTCACCGCGCCGAGCAGTGTCTCCCAGCCCCCGACCGGCAGTTCCCCGGCGGCGCCCGGCGCCCAGGACAGCGCCGCGTCGGCCCCACCGGGCGGCGCCAGCCCACCGGCGCGGCGCACACGGTAACCACCCTGCTCCGCGACCACCTCGACGATCCCGCCCGCCGGCTGCCCACAGCGCCGCGTGCACCCCGACCAGTGCACGGGCAGCACCCCGCGACCCTGCCCGCCGGCTGACGCACCGACCGGCGCACCGGCCGGTCCGCCCG
>NZ_JALKFU020000656.1 GCF_023242965.2 Frankia sp. AgKG'84/4 | reverse complement strand
GGCCTTCGCCGAGGAGCTCGTCGCCGTGGCCGACCGGGTGTTCGGCCCCCGCTGGCTGGCCGGGGCCGGCGTCAGCTTCCGCGGCGACGACGACCTGCGCCGCCCGGACGAGAACCCCGTCGACGCACCCGGCCTGCGCGGCCTGCCCGGCCCCCGCGGGACGCGCCCGCCCGGCCGCCCACACCCGCCAGGTCCCGTCCCCTGGAGCGGGCGGATCGCGCTGCCGGGAACGCTGAACCTGGCTCAGTGGACACACCCGGACCCGCCGACGACCCGCTTCCACCCGGCCTGGGTGTCCGGCGCGGCACTGGTCACCGTCATCCTCACCATCGTCGCCCTGCTCGGGACAGGTGTGCTGCGGGTCGGCCCGGGCGATGGCGCCGTCTCGGCGGCCGCTCGGGCGAGTACTCCACCGCCGACGGTCTACCCGGTGACCGCCCCCGTGCCGCTGCGCGGACTGATCAGCCTCGCCGCCGACGGCGGTGCCGCGAGCGCCGCCGGCCCGGCGAGCGGGATCTACCTGACCGATTCCAGTCAGCAGTCCCTGCTGCAGTTCACCGGCGCGACGGCGAGCACGCTCATCGGCCACCTGGGCGCGGACCAGGTCGGCCGACCGGGCGCGGCGCGCGACGAGCCGGCGG
>NZ_JALKFU020000121.1 GCF_023242965.2 Frankia sp. AgKG'84/4 | reverse complement strand
CGGCCCGGTCGCGGCCACCGGGCGGGCCCCCTCCCGGTCGGGCGGACCCGGCGGATCCATCGACTCCGCGTGCGACATGGCGGTCCTTCCCACCCCGTCGAGACTTTCGTGCTCGTCGACCGGCCGGTCGATGACTGCCTCGTCGTGGACCGGGGGGCGGCGGGAAAGCACCCGCATCGCCACCGTGAACCGCTCCGTGGCACGCTGCTCGGAGGATGTGTCGTGGCGGCGCAGCCACATGGGGATCAGTACGAATCCCCAGACCGCGACGATCGCCACCCAGATCAGCGCGCTCATCGGAACATCACTCCTCGACGGGCAACGCACGCGGTGTGGGGCGACGCGGGCGGATTCGAGACCGCGTGTCGACCGAACACCGGACGTACCGCATCGAATACCGGGCGCGCACCGCGCGCGCCGGACGCGACAGGCGCGGCGGGGGCGGCGGTGCAGACCATGAGGAGCCTCTTCTCGACACCAGCGGATTGCGATTTCGAGGATGACGCTAGTGAGCGAAATCCACGTGGTCACCGACCCGAACCCCGCGTGTCGCATCCGCAATGAGGTGGGCGCTGATCGTCCCGCCGTCGTCCAACCAACTTCAGGCACCAGGGAAGATCATGGGACAACATACGGCGGCACTCGGGTAAAGCACGGGGGACCAGCTCCGCGCTGGAATGAGCTTCGCCGTGAGTACGGGAACAACAGGGGGTGACCGTGGACCCCGGCGTCCGCATGACGACAGCCCCGATGCGCACGACGTGGAACTCATCACCCCCACCTGGGCGCCACCCACCCGTGGACCCCCGGCTGGCGCCAGGAACGCCCGAGGTCGGGCCGCCGCGACGGAGCTCAGGGCGGCCGGGGTCACCGTTTCGGTTCCGCCCAGGTGCCAACCCACGGGGCCCGCCCCGTCGAAACGCCGACCCACCGAAACGCCGACCCACCGAAACGCCGACCCCATCGAAACGCCGACCCCACTGCAACGCCGACCCCACTGCAACGCCGACCCCACTGCAACGCCGACCTCACTGCAACGCCGACCCCACCGAAACGCCGACCCCACCGAAACGCCGACCACCGGGCCACGGACTCGCCGGGCGGGGTCTCCCGCGGGTGCTCAGCCGCGCCGCGTGTTCTCCCGCAGGCGATACACCAGACCCGTCGGAACGTCCTCCGTCGTGAGGGCGAAGGAGAGGTGGTCGCGGTAGTGGCCGTCGATGGCGAGATAGCGCCGGTGCAGCCCCTCCTCGCGGAAGCCGAGCTTGGCGAGCACGCGCTGGCTGGCCGCGTTCTCCGGGCGCACATTCGCCTCGACGCGATGCAGCCCCACCGGGCCGAAACAGTGGTCGACGACCAGCGCGAGCGCGGTCGGGGTGATGGCCCGGCCGGCAAACTCACGGTCCACCCAGTAGCCGACCTGGGCACTGTTGAAGGCGCCGCGGGCAATGGGCGAAACGGTCACCTGGCCGACGAGCCGGCCGTGGAAGGCGACCGCGAACGGCAATGCGACCCCGATTCGGGCCTGCTGGCGAAGGCGGTGCCACATCTGCCGGTAGATGCCGACGGTCTGCCGCTGGGCCCAGGTCTCCCGGACCATCACGAGGCCGGGCGGCGTCGCCTCCCAGGGCGCCAACCAGTCGGCGTTACGCAGGCGCACCTCGACCCAGGCCGAGGCGTCCCGCAGCCGCAGCGGCCGCACCAGCACGGGCCCCTCGGACAGGACCGCCGGCCACCCGGGGGCCCGCACCATGGCCGCGTTAACCTCCGACCTCGGCCGGTCCGGGCCCAGGCCCGTGGTCGTCGGCCCCCCGCAGCTGGGCGACAGCGTGCGCAAGGACCCCGGCGAGCACGCCGAGCCCGTCGCGGACCCCACCGGTGGAGCCCGGCAGGTTCACCACCAGGGTGGATGCGGCCGTGCCGGCGAGGCCACGGGAGAGCACAGCCGTCGGCACGGCGTCGCGGCCCGCGGCCCGCAGCGCCTCGGCCAGGCCCGGGATGGGTCGTTCGAGCACGGCGTCGGTCGCCTCGGGCGTCACGTCACGCGGCCCCAGGCCGGTGCCACCGGTGGTGACGACCAGCTCGATGCCGGCGGCGACCGCCTCGCGCAGGGCGCCCTCGATCCGTTCCCGCTCGTCCGGCACGACCCGCGGCGGCTCGACGGCGAACCCGAGTTCGGCGAGCCCGCTGGCGAGCAGCGGCCCGGACCGGTCCGGATAGACTCCTCGGTAGGCCCGGTCCGACACCGTGACCACCCGGGCCCGGGAGCCGGCCGGCGGCCTGGCCGCGGCGCTCACCGGGATTCGCTCCCCGCGCCAGGGGCGGGCTCACCCGCCGGTTCCCGGGACGGCTCGGCCCGCCAGTCCCCGCGCCGGCCGCCGGTCTTCGCCAGCAGCCGCACACCGGTCAGCTCGGCGCCGGGATCGACCGCCTTGACCATGTCATGCAGGGTCAGGGCGGCCACGGTCACCGCTGTCAGCGCCTCCATCTCGACGCCGGTCCGGTCCGCGGTCCGCACCGTGGCGGTGATCTCCACGCCGTCGTCGCGGACGGTGAGCTCCACCGTCACCCCGGAGATCGCGATGGGATGGCACAGCGGGATGAGGTCGGGGGTGCGCTTCGCGCCCATGATCCCGGCGATCCGGGCGGTCCCGAGGGCGTCGCCCTTCGGCACGCCGACGCCGCGCAGCAGGCGCACGACCTCCGGGGTGACCCGCAGCAGCCCGGTGGCGGTGGCCGTCCGGCTGGTCACGTCCTTCGCGGAGACATCGACCATCCGGGCCGCGCCGTGCTCGTCGAGGTGGGTGAGGCTGGGCCGCGTCATCAGCTGGTGGGCTCCGGGCCGGGCCCACGCGGCGCGGGGGCCGACGCCGGCGCGGCCGGCTCGGATCCCCGCGCGCGGGAACCGTTCGTGTCCGTCGAGTCGGAATCCGCCCATCCCATTCCGGAGAGGATGGACCCTGTCCCGTCGCCGAGCAACAACGCCACGAGTCGCGAGCCTGCCGGTGCCTCCGTCACCTCCTCCGGAACGATCACCAGCGCCTGCGCGCTGGCGAGGGAGGACAGCTGATGGGATCCCTGCCGGCCGGCCGGGCGGGCGACCGTGTCCGGGCCGGGGCGCCCGTCGGGATCGAGGTCGTGCAGGGTGACCCGCACGAAGCCGCGCCGACCCGCCAGCGAGCGGATCGGCGCGTCGAGGGTCACCTCGGCCCGTGGCAGGCCGGTCGCCGGCAGCCCGCGCATGCGTTGCAGCGCCGGCCGGACGAACAGGTCGAAGGAGATCAGCGCGCTGACCGGGTTGCCCGGCAGGGTGAAGACGGGGACGCCGCCGACCACGCCGAAGCCCTGCGGTTTGCCGGGCTGCATCGCGACCTGGTCGAACTGGATGCTGCCCGCACCGGTCAGCACTTCCTTGACGACGTCGTACGCGCCGACACTGACCCCGCCGGTGGTCACCACCGCGTCGTAGTCGGGCAGCAGGGCGTAGAAGGCCTTGGTGAAGGCGTCGGCGTCGTCCGGTACGCCGGTCAGCCGGTCGACGACGGCGCCGGCCTCCCGGGCGGCGGCGGCGATGGCGTGGCTGTTGGAGTCGACGATCTGCCCGTCACCGAGGCGCGAACCGACCTCGACGAGCTCGCTGCCGGTCGAGAGCACCGCGACCCGGGGCCGCGGGTGCACGGGCGGGCGTGCCACGTTCGCGGCGGCGAGCAGGCCGATCTGGGCCGCGCCAATGATCGTCCCGGCGGGCAGGATCAACGAGCCGGGAGTGACGTCCTCCCCGGTCCGGCGGACGTACTGGCCGCGGTCGACCGGTCGGTGCACGGCGACCGACGCCTGCCCGCCGTCGGTCCATTCCTGCTGGACGACCGCGTCCGCACCGCGCGGCAGGGGCGCGCCGGTCATGATCCGGGCCGCGGTGCCCGGCGCCAGCGGGGCCGGGGTGCCGGGCCCGGCGGGGATGTCGGCCTTGACCGGGAGGATGACGGGTTCCTGCTCGGTGGCGCCGGCGACGTCGGCGGCGCGCACGGCATAGCCGTCCATGGCGGAGTTGTCGAAGCTGGGCAGCGCCACGGTCGCCCGGACGGCGGCCGCGAGCACGCAACCGTGGGCCTGGTGCAGGTCGGCTCGCCGGGGACGACCCGGCGGGACCGCCGAGAGGATCCGCTCCAGGTGCTCGTCCACCGTCGTCATCGGCGCAGGTCCCCGTTCCGTGCCCGTAGACGGCGGCTCGCGCTGCGCGAGCCGCCGTCACCCGGGCTACGGCCGTCGGAGCCCGGGCGTCACCTCGACACCCTCCGGTCACGCGCAGTGGCGCGACCGAGCCGGACCGTCGGCCGACGGCGGACCGCACGGGGCCGCCCGCCGGCCGGTTCCGGAAGCGTTACCGACCCGCGATGGGGCCGTTGAGGTTAGAGGAATGCAACCAGGCTTGTCCGGTAGATGACAAGTGGATGAAATACCGCAATCAGGACAGACCTTCCTTCGGTCCACCCGCCGCGACGTACTCCTCGATCCACGGATAGAGTTCTGGACCCAGATCCGCCCGTTCACAGGCAAGCCGGATGACGGCCTTCAGGTAGTCCACCCGGTCACCGGTGTCATAACGGCGGCCCGTGAAGACGACGCCATGCACGGGGCCAGCCTCCGGATCCTCCGCCGCCCGCAGCGCCAGGGTCCGCAGCGCGTCGGTGATCTGGATCTCCCCGCCGCGGCCGGGCGGCGTCTGGCGCAGCACCTCGAACACCTCGGGCGCCAGGACGTACCGGCCGATGATCGCCAGGTTGCTCGGCGCCTCGGCGATCGGTGGCTTCTCCACCAGGTCCCGGATCTTCACGATCGGATAACGGTCATCGGGCCCGCTGGCCACCGGCTCCACCGTGGCCACGCCGTACAGCGACACCTGCTCGCGCGGGACCTCCATCAGCGCGATGACGCTGCCCCCGAAACGCGACTGGACGGTCAGCATCTCCGCCAGCAGGGGATCACGTTCGTCGATGAGGTCATCACCAAGCAGGACCGCGAACGGTTCGTCGCCGACGTGCGCCGCGGCGCACAGAATAGCGTGACCCAGCCCACGCGGTGAGGACTGACGAACGGAATGCACCTCGGCGAGCGAGGACGACGCGCGCACCCTGGCCAGACGAGACTCGTCGCCCTTGCGCTCGAGAGCCGCCTCGATCTCACCTTCTCGGTCGAAATGATCCTCGATGGCCTTTTTGTTACGACTGGTGACAAGGAGGACGTCGCGCAGCCCGACCCGCGAAGCCTCCTCGACGACATATTCGATTGCCGGCCTGTCGACCACCGGCAGCATCTCCTTGGGCACTGCCTTCGTGGCCGGCAGGAAGCGCGTACCCAGACCCGCGGCCGGAATTACCGCCTTCGTCACTGGCATGGACAGACCTTAGCGGGACCGGCGCGGCAGAAGCATCACCGCGGCCGCCTTCAGGGACAACACACAGCTCACAGCGCTCCGGAACCGGACGAGGCGATGACGTTTCGTCCCCGGACGGCTTCGGTGGCGCCCGAAAAGCGGGCTCAGGCAAGGCCCTGCCCGGCTGGACCCGGGCACGGGTGGCCCTCGCCACGCGACACCGTCGCCCCGGCGGGGTTCACGGTGCATCATCCAGGGTCAGCGACCGCAGCAACGCCCCTGCGGCGCCGATCAGCGGGAGGCCGCGCGCATGGTGGGACACCACCTTTCACCAGATGATCAGCGGTCCTCCGCCGCCGGCCCCACGGCGCCCGACCCGCGCCCCCCGGGCGCGCCCGCTACGGAGGGCACCGGCGAAGCCGAACCCGACGCGGACGGGCCACACCAGGCCGCCGGGACGGCACCCCTCGAGGCGGTGCCCGCCGAGACGGAGCCGGCCGAGACAGCGCCGGCGGAGACGATGCCTCTCGAGGTGGTGCCCGTCAGTGCCGTCAAGCGCCGGCTGCGCGCCCGGCTGCTGGCTCAGCGCCGCGCCCTCGGGGCGTCGCGGCGCACTTCCTGGCCGCGGCCGGGCTCCGCCACCCTGGCCACCCGGATCCTGCGGCTGCCCGAGGTGGCCGGCGCCCAGTGCGTGGCCGCCTATGTCGGACTGCCCGAGGAGCCGGATCTTGGTGATCTGCTCGCCCGGCTGGTGGCGCATGGCACCCGGGTGCTCCTGCCGACCCTGCGATGCGATCTTGATCTGGACTTCCGCGCGCATGTCGGCACGCTCGTACCGGGTGCGCTCGGCACGCGGGAACCCCCGGCGGCGGCGCCGGCCGGCGACCTGGCCGAAGCCGGCGCGGTGATCGTCCCCGCCCTGGCCGTCGACCGTGCGGGGCGCCGGCTCGGCCGCGGTGGCGGCTCCTACGACCGGGCGCTGGCGCGGGCCGTCGGCGCCACGGTGATCGCCGTCATCTACGACCAGGAACTGCTGGATCTGGTGCCGTCAGAGCCGCATGACCGCAGCGTCGACATCATCGTCACACCGAGTCGTACTCTACGGTGCGAAACCGTCTGACGGACCCGGGAACATCCGGGCCCGCTCACGAGCTAAAGTTGGCAGTCGCCACTACCGAGTGCCAACGCCGGGAGGAGTACGTGCCTACCTACCAGTACCGCTGCAACGACTGCGGGCGCGATCTCGAAGTCGTCCAGAGCTTCAGCGACGCCTCACTGACGGAGTGCCCGACCTGCGCCGGCCGACTTCGGAAAGTGTTCGGTTCGGTGGGCGTGGTCTTCAAGGGCAGCGGCTTCTACAAGAACGACAGCCGGTCGGGCTCCTCGGGGGGTGCCACCCAGCAACGTCCGAAGGACACCGCCGGCGACGCCGCGAGTTCCAGCAGCACCAGTTCGACGTCGACCAGCGGAGACTCCTCGTCGGACTCCTCGTCCGGCGCGGCGGCGGGCAGCGGGACGCCTGCCTCGTCCTCCGCGAGCACGAGCACGAGTACGGCCTCCAGCACCGCGGCGGCCTGACCCACCGGCTGACCCACGGCCACTGTCAGCCACGGCCGCTGTCAGCCACGGTCCCGCGAGCCTCGCCGACCACCGAAGGCGTCCGGGCGTCCGCGCCCGGACGCCTTCGGTGCGTCTGACCAGGCGCGGGCATCCCCAGGCACCCGAACCGGCCGGGCGTGCCGGTGCCGCGTGGTCCGCCCGCGGGCGCCCGGCGCACACCGGACCGCGACCCGCCAAGAATCCGGCCCAGCGCGCGCGGCCGACCGCCGTCGGGGCCAGCGCGGAGCATGTGACATCGCCACCGCTCCGCCATGCCGCCTACTCCACTCGAAGCAAACGACCTATTGGCCCAGTTCACCGAAATGCGCTTGAGAGCAAACAGTGCTCTCTGTCGTACCGCATTTCAGGCGCGACCCGCTCGCCTGCGCCAACGAGCCGCGGGACCACACCGGACACCGATCCCGATCGGACCAGACCGGATCGTGCGCCGACCCGGCAGCCCGACCAGGCGGTCTACTGTTTGCGCCGCCGATAGTGCTCCACGATCCAGGCGTCTACCTCTCGCTTGCGCCAAACTCGGGTCCCTTTGGCCCCACTACCCGTCGGCGCGTTGATGACCTGCAAGGGTGCCGGAAACCGGGAGTCCTTGCGTGTCCAGTAGTCCACCGCCTGGCGAGTGATCTTGAGTTGGAACGCGATGTCCCCGATGCCGACCAACTGCTCACCGTCGTCCACGCGGAACATCGTAACCACTTTGCTCTTCCCCAAGAACCTCGCTAGGGTCTAATTTGCTCGACAGCAAATTATGCGGAGGAGGAAACCATGCCCCACACCCCGCGCCGCGCCGATGAGGTCGGGGCGCTGTTAGACCGCGACGAGGCATACGACGAGGATCCGATCGGGGATCCACCGATCACCGTCGCCCGCTACCGAGCGGCGCTCCGGGCGGCCCTGGCCGCCCAGGCCCCGGAGCCCGGCGTGGTGGCCAGTGCCTGGTCGCAACGAGAGGCAGACGCCTTTCTCGCGGGCAGCAGGGCCGCCTTGCGCCTCGTCGTCGAGATGATTGGCCACGCGCTGGCCATGCCGCCGCCACCGCGCGGCGTAGATTGACCGTCGGCGGACTGGCCGGCGGCTGACCGCCGCCCACCCGGGCCGCCACGATGGCGCGGGTGGCCGGTCGGCGGCGGCCCGCCTCGACAACACCTCGGAATCCGTGACGGGCACACCGGCCGGCCGTTCCGACGGGACACCCGGCCACGAGCGAGCCGCGCCGCACATGCCCCGCGCACAAGGCACAATCACGCCGGACAGGCCCGCCGTACAAGCCGGACAGACACGCCGCACAAGCACGCCGTACAAGCACGCCGTACAAGCACGCCGTACAAGGGGGAAGACCATGGGCGTCACCGAGCCGAGTGAGGACGACTGGTTCGACGGCGAACGGGAGATCGGATGGGGCGACGAGTCTTTGTCCGAGGACGAGGATCCGGACATCGAGCGGCTCCTCGCGGATCTGCCACCGCACCACGTGGAGCGCTGACCAGCGTCGTCACCGATCGCCGGTGGGGGTGGCCGCCGGCCCGGAAAGTCCGGCGCCCACCCTTTCCGGCGTAATGCGCCGGCGCGCCCGGTAAGCCCCCATGGCCGACAACTGTGCCAATCAAGATGTCTCGGCGCGAATTGGCCGGAAGCCGGTCCGTTTTCCCCGAGCGCCCTGGACCAGTACCCGGAAATCCGTCGCCGCGGCCGCATTCCGCCGGGGATTCCGCCGGTTCGGCGCGCCGTCAGCGTCCGTGCACGTCGGCGAGTACCCGGGCGAAAGCGGCTGGCGCCTCAAGATGGGCCGCGTGCCCGCAGTCCGGCAGGACCCGTACGGTCAGGCCGAGTCGTTCCCGCAGCAGGGCTGCGGCGCGATGGCGCACCGGCGGCGAGTTCGCGCCGACCGTGACGATCGTCGGCGCCGTCCGTGCGGGCAGCGGCCCCGGTTCGAACTCGAGGAACATCGACAGGTCACGCTCGACCGCCGCCGGGTCGGCCGGTGCGTCCGCCGGCGTCCACGCGGGGCCGTAGAGGACCCGGGCGAGCGCGACCACCCCGCCGCCGGCGTAGGCCTGCGCCACCGGCGCCAGCAGGCCGGGCAGCAGCGATCCCACCGCCGGTTCATGCAGCACGGCCCCCGCCAGCGGAACACCCGCGGCGAGCAGGGACAGGCCCAGCGTGGCCCCGCCGCTGACCCCGCCGTACACCGCGCCGTCGAGCAGCGGCCGCAGCGCCGCCAGCTCGGTCGGGAGACTCCCGCTCGACGGCCGGTCCGGCGTGTGCACCCGGCGGCCGCCCAGCTCCCGGCGCACCAGACGCCACACCGCACCGGTCGTCGCGGTGCCATGCACCAGGACGACGGGTGGTGCCATCCCGGCGGAGTCGGGCAGCTCCGCCCCGACGTCACCCTCCGTGCCGACCCTCGCGTGGCCTTCCGTGTGCCCGGCCGAGCTGAGCTGTGCCACTGCGGCCCCTCCCTTCCGAGGTTCGGCGATCATTCCGAGGTTCGGTGACGTCCGGCCCGCCGCCGACCCGGCCGCACCGGGCCAGCCACGGCCGGTGTGCGGATCCGACGGCGACAACGGTCCGCACCGTTAACAGGCTCGCAATCGCCGACAGCCGAACGTAACAGTCGATGCATTGATTGGAAACATGTGAATCCTTAACGTCCCAACCATGTACACGATCCTGTATACAGGTCAGTATGCAATACGGAAGGAAAGCCTGTCACGGCCGCCTCCACGGACCGGAGGGAAGACCTCTTCCGGCCAGGCTCGACTGGCCCGGCCGAGGCGGGTGCCGCGCTACCCGGCCCGATGCCGGATGCTCGGCTGCATGACTCCGTCCCCGTCCTCCCGGCCCACCGCCGGGAATCTTCGCGACCAGGCCTATGTCGCCCTGCGTCGACGACTCATGTCCGGGGAGTTCTCCTTCCGCGACCGGCTCGCCGAGGAACGCCTCGCGGCCCTTCTCGGCGTCTCCCGCACCCCGATCCGCGAAGCCCTGACCAGGCTCGCCAGCGACGGCCTGGTGCAGAAGCGCCCGGACGGCGGTTACTACCCGGCCGAGCCCGACCTGAGCGGGCTGCGCGACCTCTACGAGATCCGGGTCACGCTCGAACTGCGCGGCCTGGAGCGCGCGGTGGAGTCGGGTGCGGCCCACGACCCGGCACTGCTCGAACCACTGCGGGACACCTGGCGGGGGCTGCGCGACGATCCGCCCGCCCCCGATCCCGCCTTCGTCGGCCTGGACGAGGGATTCCACATCGCCCTGTCCCGGGCGTCCGGGAATGCCGAGCTGGCGAACATGCTGGATTCGATCAATGCCCGGATCCGGCCTGTCCGCATGTACGACTTCGTGACGGCCGACCGTGTTCACCTGACCATCGACCAACATCTCGACATCGTCGAGAGGGTGCTCTCGGGCGATCTCGAGGGCAGCGTTGTCGCCCTGCGCCGACACGTCGGCGAGTCCATGGACGTCGTCGAGAAGCGCGCGGCCCGGGCGATCACCCAGATGGTGCTCCACCGCCACAACACTCCGGCCGGCAGGGGCTGACCGCCCGACACGATCTCCGCACGCCGACCACCCACTGTAACGATCACCGTTGCCGTCCGCCGGTTCACAGCCGACCTGCCGGCTCGCCCGAGAGGAGCCACCATGACCATCACCACGTCCGCCGTCACCAATGGTGACGCGGAGTCCACCACTGTGCCGGCCGCTCCCGGACGCCCGGCCGTCAGCGCGGGGCCTCCCCCACCGAACGCTGCTCGGCTGAGCGCGGCCAGCGGCCTGCGGATCGGCCCGGTCAGCGCCGAACCGTACGCCTGGCCGTACGACGGTTCGTTCAGCCCCGCCACGACCGCCGTGATCAACATAGACTGGCAGGTCGACTTCTGCGGCCCCGGCGGCTACGTGGACGCGATGGGCTACGACCTCTCGCTGACCCGCGCGGGCCTCGCGCCTACGGCGGCGCTGCTGGACCTGCTGCGCCCGCTCGGCTTCCTCGTCGTCCACACCCGCGAGGGCCACCGGCCGGACCTGTCCGACTGCCCGCCGAACAAGCTGTGGCGCTCGAAGCGGATCGGCGCCGGCATCGGCGACCGCGGTCCGCGCGGGCGGATTCTCACCCGCGGCGAGGCCGGCTGGGAGATCGTGCCCGAGGTCGCGCCGCTGCCTGGCGAGATCATCATCGACAAGCCCGGCAAGGGCTCCTTCTACGCGACCGACCTCGACCTCGTCCTGCGCCGCCACGGGATCACGCACATCATTCTGACCGGCATCACGACCGACGTCTGCGTGCACACGACGATGCGTGACGCCAACGACCGCGGATACGAGTGCCTGCTGCTCTCGGACTGCACCGGCGCGACGGATCCGGCCAACCACGCGGCCGCCCTGCACATGGTCAAGATGCAGGGTGGCGTCTTCGGCGCGGTCGCGTCCTCCGAGGCCGTGCGGTCGGCGGTCACCGCCGCCGCCGCCCCCCGAGCGGCCCCCCCCGGCTTGGGCTCCACCCGCCTCCCCCCCAGACTCTTATAAAAA
>NZ_JALKFU020000655.1 GCF_023242965.2 Frankia sp. AgKG'84/4 | reverse complement strand
GATTTTAAGGATCGCGTCAATAAGGGCATCCATGATTCCTTTATGCGCGGCGCTGTTGCCGGTGCACAGGAACGGATGGGCACCCGGCGTAATGACGCGGCCGCGGAACTCGGCAACTGGGAGGACTGGCGCTCCCACGGCGAAGAGATCCGGCAGCATGTTCTTGAACATCTGGATTATTATTTGGAGCAGCTTAGCGAAAATGTGGCCAGGCGGGGCGGCCATGTGTTTTTCGCGGAATATATCCTCCAGGTCGATGACCATGAGCCCCCTTCTCATATCGTGGTACCGGCGCTGCATAAAAACAAGGAGCAAATCCGGGATGTTTTTACGGAAAAACTCGGCTACCAAAAAACGTCCAAACCGGAGGAGCTCGCAGGGCATGCACGTCAAAAGCTACGCGAGGAATTTCTGTCCGCCGACGTCGGCATCACCGGATGTAACTTTGCCGTAGCCGAAACAGGTTCCTTCAGCCTTGTAACAAACGAAGGAAATGCAGACCTTGTCACTGCTCTTCCGAAGACACAGATCACCGTGATGGGAATGGAACGTCTTGTGCCGACCTTTGAGGAAATGGAAGTCCTTGTAAGCCTGCTTACGAGAAGCGCGGTTGGACAAAAGTTGACCAGTTATATTACAGTCCTCACC
>NZ_JALKFU020000654.1 GCF_023242965.2 Frankia sp. AgKG'84/4 | reverse complement strand
CGCCAGCGCGGCCGCGCCGGGCACCCGGGTATGCGTCTGGCCCTGCCACAGCCCGCGGGCCAGGCGAAGCTCCGTCCAGCCGTCGTGATCGTCCGACAGGGCCAGGCCGTCCAGGCCAAGGCACACCTGGCCCGCGTGGGTCACCGCGCGGGCCACCGGGGCGACGCCGGACGCGAGGCGGAGGTTGGACGAGGGGTTGAGGGCGAGGGTCACCCCGCGCTCGGCGAGCAGGGCGAACTCGTCGTCACGCAGATGCGTGCCGTGGGCGACGGTGGTCCGCGGACCGAGCACGCCGAGGCGGTCGAGCGCGCACACCACGCCCTGCGGGTAGACCCGGTCGGCCCAACGCCGCTGAGACGGGCTCTCCAGCAGGTGCAGGTGCAGCCGGCGGCCGGTGTGGGCGCTGTACTCACCCAACCGGGCCAGGGTGTCCTCGGCGACCCACTGCGGACCGACGGGGCCCAGCTGGATTTCGCAGCCGACGCCCTCGACCTCCGCGGCGACCCGCTCCAGGTCGGCGAGCAGCGCGTCGGTCGCCGCCCGTCCCCCGCCCGGCGCCTCCCGGGACCGCCCGGCCGGGTCATCCATCGTGTCGTGCACGGGGTAGACGACCGCCGCCCGGATTCCCGCCGCCGCGGCGGCCAGCGC
>NZ_JALKFU020000653.1 GCF_023242965.2 Frankia sp. AgKG'84/4 | reverse complement strand
GGGGGCGGGGGCGGGGGCGGGCGGGCGACCGGGCCGCGGGGGTGGTGGGCCTGCTCACCGGGATCGCCGGGCGGGCTGTCGCCGCGCGCCGCACAGGCGGACGGAGCTGGCCGGACTCGGCCGCCCACCCGGTCTCCGTCGCGCTCGTCGGCTACCTCACCGCCCTGTCGTGGTGGCGGCGCGGGCACGGCGGGGTGTCCTGGAAGGGCCGGCCGCTCCCCACCGACCCGCACCGGCGCCGCCCCCGCGGCGGATCGTAGAGTCCTCTTCCGTGGCCCGCGTGGTGGTGATCGGTGCCGGCGTGGGCGGCCTGGCGGCAGCGGCCCGCCTCGCCGCGGCCGGACATGACGTGACCGTCTGCGAACAGGCCTCGACGGTCGGCGGGAAGCTCGGCTGGTACGAACGCGATGGCTTCGAGTTCGACACCGGGCCGTCCCTGCTGACCATGCCGGGTGTGTTCGAGGACCTGTTCGCCGCCACCGGCCCCCCGCTGCGCGACGCGCTGAAGCTACGCCGGCTCGACCCGATCGCCACCTACCGGTTCGCTGACGGCACCACGCTCGCCGCGCACGCCGACGACGACGCCTTCGCCGCCGAGCTCGACGCCCGCCTCGGTGGCGGGGCCGCCGCGGCCTGGCGCCGGGTGGCGG
>NZ_JALKFU020000652.1 GCF_023242965.2 Frankia sp. AgKG'84/4 | reverse complement strand
CCGCCGCGCCGCGCCCGTCGCCGCCGCTGTCGAGCAGCGGGCGCAGGCCGGCGAAGGCTCCGAGTACGTCGGCCCGGTCCAGCGGGGCCGTGAGCACCGTCGAGACGACGTCGACCAGCTGGGCGATCTCCTCCTCGGCCGGTTCGGGCACGTCAGTGACCCGGTCCACCGGGACGTCGGTAAGCCCCACGTAGACGCGGCCGTCGCCCTGCGGCAGGACCAGCGCGAAGCGGTCGAGCTCCCCGGGCATCGGCACGGACAGCGCGCCGCCGTGGGCGAGGGCCTCCGAACGCACCACCAGATGGGTCCCGCGGCTCGGCCGCAGCCGGACGGCGGGCGCCAAAGTCGGCGCCCACACCCCCGTCGCGTTCACCACCGCACGGGCGCGCACCGTGAACTCGCCACCGCCGATGCCGTCCCGAACCGTCACCTCGAAGCCGCTGATCGCCTCGAAGCCGCCGAGTCCGGGCCGGGCGGGCCCGGCGACGTCCCGCACGGCCAGCCGGGTGAGGATCCGGGCGCCGAAACCCGCGGCGCTGCGGGCCAGCGCGACGACGAGCCGGGCGTCGTCGACGAGCTGGCCGTCCCAGTAGACCAACCCGCCGCGCAGTCCGGTCTCCCGCAGCGCCGGGGCGACCCCGAGGGTCTCCAC
>NZ_JALKFU020000651.1 GCF_023242965.2 Frankia sp. AgKG'84/4 | reverse complement strand
GGGCGCCGCAGTGACCACCGACGTCGTACTTACCGTGGCGGCGGCCGATCCCGACCTCGGGGAGCCCGCCGCGGGCCACCCCGGCGGCGGGGGTGGCGGGCCGGGGACGGCGCGGGACGTCCTGGTGCGGCTGCGGCCCACGACCACCGTCAGGGCGCTCACCGAGGGCCTGACCACCTCGCCGGACCCGGTCTGCTTCCTGGACGGCGAGCCCCTGGACCCGGCCGCGACGGTCCGCGACAGTGCCATCCTGGCGGGCCGACGGATCGGCCTGGACGCCCCGGCCGCGCCGCGGGAGTCGACGCAGCCCGCGGGCGGACCCGCGCGGTGGTTCGAGGTGCGGGTCGTCGGCGGACCCGACGCCGGGCGAATCTGGCGGGTCGGGGTCGGCGCGCACGACATTGGCGCGGGCGTGGGCTGCGCGATCCGCCTTCGCGCCGACGACGTCCCCGCCCGCGCCGCGGTCCTGCACGTCGGGCACGACGGCGAGACCTGGCTGACGGATCTCGCCGCGGGCGCGGTGCGCACCACCCAGCCCCGCGCGCCGGAGCTTCGCCTGACCGAGGCGCACCACGCGGCGATGCGGATCGAACGCCGCGACCGTCCCGTCCCGCCCGAACCACCGCGCTGGACGCCACTGGGCGCCGCCGCGC
>NZ_JALKFU020000650.1 GCF_023242965.2 Frankia sp. AgKG'84/4 | reverse complement strand
GTTTACAACATGGTCCGGGTTGCCGGTAAACTTTTCGCGAAGCTCTGGATTTTGCGTCGCAACCCCGACCGGACACGTATCCAAATGGCATGCGCGCATCATCACACAGCCCATAACAACGAGAGGAGCTGTTGCAAAGCCATACTCTTCCGCCCCAAGGATAGCCGCCATGACCACATCCCTGCCTGTCATCAGCTTGCCGTCCGTTTCCAATACAACACGTTCGCGCAAACCATTAATCATCAAGGTTTGGTGCGCTTCAGCGAGTCCAAGCTCCCATGGCAGGCCGGTATGCTTGATACTTGTTTTAGGCGATGCCCCTGTTCCTCCATCATAGCCACTGATCACAATCACGTCTGCGGCACCTTTTGCCACCCCTGCTGCAATTGTCCCAACGCCGGCTTTGGACACAAGCTTTACGCTGATGCGTGCATCGCGGTTCGCATTTTTTAAATCATGGATCAGCTGCGCCAAATCTTCGATCGAGTAGATGTCATGGTGTGGAGGAGGTGAAATGAGCCCGACACCCGGTGTTGAACCGCGGACATCGGCGACCCAAGGATACACCTTGTTTCCAGGAAGTTGGCCCCCTTCTCCAGGCTTCGCACCTTGCGCCATTTTTATTTGCAATTCATCGGCATTGACAAGATAAT
>NZ_JALKFU020000649.1 GCF_023242965.2 Frankia sp. AgKG'84/4 | reverse complement strand
GCCCCGCCGCGAGCCAGGCGGCGCTCGCGGCGGAGCTCGCCGGGGTGGATGTCGTCGTGGCGTCCAGCGCGCTGCCCGACGACCATCCCGAGGTCCTCGCCGCCCGCGCCCTCGGCCTGCCGGTGCGCCGCCGCTCCGAGTGGCTGCCCGAGCTGACCGCCGGGCACCGTCTGGTCGCGGTCGCCGGCTCGCACGGCAAGTCGACGACGTCGGCGATGCTCGCGCTGGTGCTGCGCGCGGCCGGGCTGGACCCCACGGCCGTGATCGGCGCGGAGGTCTCCCAGCTCGGCGGCAACGCGCTGGTCGGCGCCGGGGACGTGTTCGTGCTCGAGTCGGACGAGTACGGCGGCGCGTTCGCCGGGCTCCAGCCCGCCATCGCCGTAATCACCAACGTCGAGTGGGAGCACCCCGATGTGTTCCCGGACGAGGCCGCCGTCCAGGCCGTGTTCGCCGCCTTCGCCCGGCGGGTGCGCCCCGGCGGGCGGCTGGTCGTCTGCGGCGACGATCCGGGCGTGGCAGCGGTCCTCGCCGAGCTCGGTCGGACCGGGAACGTCCGGGCGCCGGACGCGGCCGATGCGGACGCCGCCAGTTCGGGCGTCCCGGCCGGCGCGGCGGTGACCGTGCCCGGCACGGTCAGCCGGATCGCCGACTCG
>NZ_JALKFU020000648.1 GCF_023242965.2 Frankia sp. AgKG'84/4 | reverse complement strand
GTCGTTCGCCTCGTGCAGGCGCTGGGACGCCTCGCGGCCGCGCGGGGTCGCTTCGATGATCGTGACCCGTGCGTCGGTGCGGTCCAGCCGGCGGTCGATGTAGCCGCCGTCCTCGAGCAGACGCAGCTGGCGGCTGAGCGCGTTCGGCGCCATGTGGGTCTGGCTGGCGAGCCTGGAGGCGGGCATCGGGCCGTGCTCCACCGCCTTGTCGAGCACGTCGAGCGCGGCGAAGTTCAGGTCGAACCCGGCGCGTTCGACATGCAGCGCGACCAGCTTGCGGCTGCGGGCGAAGCGGGTGAGCGCGCTGATCGCCTCGTTGAGGCGGCGTCGACTGGCTTCGGTGGACATCGAGGTCTAGGGTAACACTTCACAAAGTGAAATTGTCACCCAGTGAATGATCTTGTTTTCGGAGGCGAGCGCGACGATGGCGTGGGACTTTCAGACGGACCCCGAGTTCCAGCAGCAGCTGGACTGGATCCGCGAGCTGGTGATCGGTGAGATCGAGCCGCTCGAACTCATCCGGCCGCGGTTGAACCGGCAGGAGTGGGCCGACGCCACCGAACCGATCAAGCAGCGGGTGAAGGAGCGGGGCCTGTGGGCGGCGCACCTCGACCGTGAGCTCGGCGGTCAGGGGCTGGGGCAGGTGCGTCTCGCGCT
>NZ_JALKFU020000647.1 GCF_023242965.2 Frankia sp. AgKG'84/4 | reverse complement strand
GGCCCGGTTGGCGGTGCCGCCGCCGTGCGGGCGGGCGCCGCGATCGAGCCCGCCGCCGCGGTGACCACCCCGGTCGGCGGAGGACGGTAGGAGCAGGTCGCGCTAGCCGCTGTGGGCCAGTGAGGAGAGCTCGACGGCGTCGCGCTGCGGGTTCGTCCCGAGCACTAGGTCGCCGAGCGGGCTCGTCACCCCCAGCCAATGCCGCTCGTTGCGGTAGTGGTGCAGCCGGTGGCCGCGCCACAGCCGCCGGTAGTACGCCGAGCGCGGCGGCACCCGGGTGTGGAGCAGGAAGTGCGTCCAGTCGTAGGCGAGCACGCCGAGGCCGGCGCACAGCGTCCCCGTCGCCGCCCAGGACGGCCCGAACAGCGCGGGCACCGTGGCGAGGACCGTCCCGGTGATCACTTCTCGGGGGCGCAGGAACATCGTGTCGAGACTGGTCGGGTCGCGATGGTGCTGCTCGTGGCCGTAGCCGGCGAGCTGGTAGCCGACCGCGCCGAAGCGACTGCCGGAGCGGGCATGCAGCAACAGACGGTGCACGCCCCACTCGACGAACGGCTGGGCGGCCACAGCGGCGGCGGCGACGCCGGCGTCACGGACGCGCCACGGCCCCCGCGCCGCGCGCATCGCGGCGAGCGCGCCCACACAGCCGAGCAGCACGGG
>NZ_JALKFU020000646.1 GCF_023242965.2 Frankia sp. AgKG'84/4 | reverse complement strand
GCCCTGGGCTCGCCGGCGGCCTGTGCCGCGCCGCGCCCGACGCCGACCCCGACCTCCGCGACGTCGCGGCCGGCGACTCCCGGCAGCCCCGAGGCGCCCAGGGCCGGGCCGAGCACCGCACCACCTCTGCCTCCGACGACATCGCCGGCCGCCACCCTGGCGGCCTCGAGATCGCCTGCCTCGACACCGTCGCCTTCGAGATCATCGCCTTCGAGATCGTCGCCTGCCAGATCGTCGCCTGCCAGATCGTCAGCCTCGAGATCGTCGAAGCACGCCGGGTCGCCGGTCCCGGCATCGCCGACTGCCGCGGCGACGGCAGGTACGTCGAGGCGGCCCGCGTCGGCTGCTGACGCGCTCGCGCGCCCGGCGTCGACGAACTCGTCGTGGTCCGCCGCGTCGCCCGTCCACCTGGCATCGACGCGGTCGCGGTCGTCGTCGCCAGGCCCGGTCATCCGCCCGTCAGGTGGGAGCGGTGGGATGGTCTGCGCGTGCCCGCTGCCTGCGGCCCCGCCGCCCAGGCGCCGCCATGGGCTGAGGGAGTGCGGGCTCGCCGCCCCGGCGGGATCCTGACGGGACAGGTCGGCGGCGCCCGCGGCGTCGCGGCGGGCGCCAAATCCGCCCCCGGGCCGCCCGCCGCGCCCGCCCCCCCCCCCCCCCCCCCCCCCCCC
>NZ_JALKFU020000120.1 GCF_023242965.2 Frankia sp. AgKG'84/4 | reverse complement strand
TCTCCGGCAGGTACTTCGTGAAGGCATCGGTCGTCTCGTACATGTGGTTGTCCGCGTCGAACACGGGATAGTCAATGGATCGGGACACGACACCTCTCCCAACGGTTCGGACAGAGTGACGGTCGACCAACCGATCAACCGTCAGCCTGCCTGTGGATAACGCGATACCACACAAGGTGGCCCTGGACCAGGTCGGCGACGCCTGCCGGGCGGACCAGCCTCGCCGCTGGACGCGCCCGACGGCAGTTGTGCGCCGCCGCCCGCTGCTAGAATCTGTTTTGATGTCGATATCGATTTTAGTCGACCCTACCGACCGGACGCACCGCAGGCAACGAACGGCCCGCAGGCCTGGTCGTCCGATCGTGACGCCCGCGCCAGCGCCACCGGCGCGGGGGGAGCGAGTCGGCCGTGCCGTGCCGTGCCGGAGCCGCTTCGATCTGCGCGGCGGGAGAAGCCGACAGCCGATGCGTGGGATTGGGGAATCATGAGTTCGACCGCTGCCGAGAGCCTTGCCAGCTTCCGCGACCGGGCCCGGGCGTTCGTGCGCGCGAACCTCGGCCCCGCGGGCGAGTCGGGGGTGATGAGCCTGCGCGGCGGGCGCAGCGACGAGGAGGAACTCGCCGCCGTGGCGCGCGGGCAGGAGATCCAGCGTCTGCTGGCGGACGCCGGGCTCGCCGGCATCTGCTTCCCCCGGGAGTACGGCGGGCAGGGGCTCACCCCGGAGTACCAGGCGATCCTGAACGAGGAACTGCGCGGCCACGAGTACCCGTGGCACCTGCAGTCGCCGTCGATCGCCCAGTGCGCCGCGGTCCTGCTCGAGTTCGGTACCGAGGAGCAGAAGACGCAGCATCTACCCGCGATCCTGCGGGGCGACGAGATCTGGATGCAGTTCCTGTCCGAACCCAACTCCGGTTCGGATCTCGCCGGGGCCGTGACGACCGCCGTGCGCGAAGGCGACGAGTGGGTGCTCAACGGCTCGAAGATCTGGACCACCGGCGCGTGGTGGTCGAACTGGGCGCTGTGTCTCGCGCGCACGAACTGGGATGTCCCCAAGCACCGCGGCCTGACCGTGTTCATGTTTCCCATCGATCTTCCCGGGATCGACGTCCACCGGATCGAGCTGGTCAGCGGCTCGCGCGAGTTCTGCCAGGAGTTCCTGACCGACGTGCGGATCCCGGACTCCTACCGCGTCGGCGAGATCGACGGCGGGTGGAGCGTCGCCGTCCGCTGGCTGTTCCACGAGCGGCTCGGCTTCAGCTCGCACTTCGCCACGAGCGGCGGCAGCGGCGGCCGGGCGCGGGGACGACCCGCTCGCCCGCGACCTCGTCGGGGAGGCCTACACGCTCGCGGCCACCGGGCGTGCCCTGGCGGACCGGCTCTCGACGGCGATGGCCACGGGGCGGGTGTCGGATCAGTCCGCGGCGGTCGGACGGCTTTTCCATGGCGTCGCCAGCGAGCGGACGACCTCGATCTCCTTCGAGCTCGCGGGCCCGGCCGGCGCGGCGTGGGACGGCCAGGACACCGATCTCGTGGACGTCGGCACGGACTTCCTCATCCGCCAGGTCGCGTCGATCGCCGGCGGAACCACGGAGATGGCGCGCAACGTGATCAGCGAGCGGGTGCTCGGCATGCCGCGGGAGCCGGCACCGGACCGCCAGGTCCCGTTCCGCGACGTCCGTCGAGGCTGACCGGATCCGTCCTCAGCGTGCGCTCCCGCGGCCGGCCGGCCGCGGGAGCGTTCCACTCGGGCGACCGGCCGCTACCAGCGCGGGACAGCGGCCGGCTCAGGCGACGACGCCGCGCACCTTGAGGTCGATGACGGAGTCCTGGCCCAGGCCGATCTCGGCGAGGATCTCGTCGCCGTGGTCTAAGCCTCTCGGGGTTACCCGCACCCGTCAACCCGGTCCGGTCGAGGCGACCGGACCGGGCCCCGGGGCGGGCGTCAGTCGGTGGCGAGCCGCTTGAACTCCGACACCACGTCCTTCCACCGGTCGATGCTGTCCGGATCCTGCCTCCACTGCTCGAGCGTCGAGTAGCAGACGACCCGCGAGGCCCGCCCCCGGTAGCGCTCCGCCAGCGCCTTTGGCAGATCGGACCAGGAGGCGGTGATCGCGAAGGCGTCCAGCATCTCGTCGGTGATGGTGGCGGCCAGCTGCGGGTAGTCGCGGGCCCGCATCAGTTCGGTGAGCCGCGCGCCGACGCCGGGCCAGCCCGAACGCTCGAAGACGATGTCGTAACCGGGCGTCGATCCGTAGAAGGCCAGCCGCGTGCGCAGCTGCTCCCGCTGCCGAGCCAGCGACTGCTCGTCGTCGCTGACCGCGGTCATGACCGGGCAGACCAGGCTGACCTCGTCGACCGACCGACCGGCCCGTTCGCAGCCCGCCGCCAGGTTCGGCCGCACCACCGCGTCCAGGTAGGCGAGGGTGTGCAGCGGATGGATCTTGATGCCGTCCGCGACCTCCCCCACGACGCGGCACATGTAGGGCTGGACGGCGGCGAGGTAGATCGGCGGGTCGGGGACCGTCAGCGGGCCCGGGCTCCACTCGTCCGTCAGCAGCGAGAACGAGTAGTAGTCCCCCTGGAAGGACAGCTTCGAGCGCTTGGCGAAGGCGGCGAAGATCTCCCGCAGCGCCAGCACGTACTCCTTGACCCGCGGCCCCGGGGGCTGGAACTCCGCCGAGTAGCGCCGCTCGATGTGCGGCTTGACCTGCGTGCCCAGACCGAGGTGGAAGTTGCCCCCGGTGGCCTCCGCCAGCAGCCACGCATCCTGGGCGGTCACCATGGGGCTGCGCGCGAAGGCCACCGCGATGCCGGTCCCCAGGGCCAGCCGGTCGGTCGCCGCGGCCGCGGCCGCGCTCAACGTGAAGGGCGACGCGGAACTCTCCGGTATCCAGAGCCCGTCGAACCCGGCGTCCTGCACCCGGCGCGCGCTGGTCCTGATCCCGCCGAGGGTCGAGCCGCCACCGAAAGCGTCGATCTGCACACTACCTCCAAGATCTCCAAAGTCAGCCAGGGGACATGATGGTTCGACGCGGGCGCACCCCTGGGACGCCGGCCAAGCCGAGCGGCAGCTCACGACCGGGAGCGATCCCGCTCCTCCCGCTCCAGCTCGTTCTTCAGGACCTTGCCGGTCCTGGTGTACGGCAGCGACGCCCGGAACTCCACCAGTGCCGGGATCTTGAAACGGGCCAGGGTGCTGGCACACCAGGTGCGCACCTGCTCCACCGTGAGGACCGCGCCGTCGCGCGGGACGACGAAGGCCTTCACCTCCTGGCCCAGCTCGGCGTGGTCGACGCCGATGACGGTGACGTCGGCGATGTCCGGATGCTCGATCAGACGGTTCTCGATCTCGATCGGGTAGATGTTCTCGCCGCCGCGCAGGATCAGGTCCCGGCGCCGGCTGTGCAGGTACAGCCGCCCACCGGCGACACTCCCGTAGTCGCCGGTGCGGTACCAGCGGTTCCCGTCCAGGACCTCCTCGGTCGCCGCCGGGTTCTCCCAGTAGCCGAGGAACACCGACGGCGACCGCAGGTGGATCTCGCCGACCTCTCCCGCCGGCACGACCTCGCCGCCTTCGCCCCGGATCTCGATCTCGGTGGTGGGGATCGGTGAGCCGACGGAGTCGGGCGACTCGAGGAACGGGCCGCCGCTGATCTGGGTGCCCAGGCCGGCGGTCTCGCTCATGCCATAGCCGTTGCCCAGCGCGATGCCCGGGAACCGGTCATGCAGCGCACGGACCAGCTCGGGGGCGAACACCGCACCACCGGAGCCGACGGACACCAGCGAGCGCAGATCATAGGTCTCGATGTCGGGATGGCGCAGGATCCGCCAGAACTGTGTCGGCACGCCGGACCAGGCGGTGATCCGGTGTTCGGCGGTGAGCCGCATCGTGACCGCGGGATCCCACGGACCGGCCGGTGCGAACACGAGCTTCGAGCTGGTACTGGTACCCGTAATGAAGATCCCTGCCAGACCCGAGACGTGGAACATGGGACTGGAGACGAGCATGCCAGCCTGCGGCGGCGGTGACGACGACGGAGGCTCGGCCGAGGCGGGGCGCAGCGCCAGCGCCAGCGCAGTCCGCAGACGCCCGAACATCGTCCCGCCGAGAATGTTGCGGTGCGAGAGGGTCGCCCCCTTGGGCCGTCCCGTGGTGCCGCTGGTGAACACGATGACAGCCGGCGTGTCCTCGGTGCTGGCCGCCGGCGCGGGGGCCCTGCCCGCGAACTCCCGCGCCTGCGCCCGCAGCTCGTCGAACCGGCGGACCGGCAGGGCGGCCGCCCGGGAGCTGTCCCGCAGACGCGCGAGCCGCCGGGCGTCCCCGGCCACCAGCGTCGGCGCGGCGAGTTCCAGGCCATAGTCCAGCTCCGGGGTGGTCCACCAGCCGTTCAGGCTCGTGATGATCCCGCCGAGGGTGACCACCGCCCACATCAGGATCGCGTACTCGGCGTCGTTGGCGGCGACGATGGCGACCCGGTCACCGACACCCACGCCATAGCGCTCCCGCAGGAGGACGGCCAGGGCGTCGATGTCCTCGATCGCCTCCCGGTAGCTCCACACGCGCTCCGGTGAGACCAGGAACGGCAGGTCCGGCGCGTTCCCGCGCTGGGACTCCAGCGCCTGCCGCAGGGTCCTGGGACGCCGCAGGAAGACGGTGTGCGCATGCCCCAGCACCTGCTCCTCGCCGAGCTCGAAGGGCGCGCCAGGGCCGAGCAGGGAGTCCGCGACATCAGGCGGCAGGTCGGCGGCGCCCGGCCAGCTCAGGTGGGACAGGCCTGGCCGGGTTGTCTGAGCCATGGAGGTGTCCACTCCTCGGAGGTCATCGGCATCGGCATCGAAGCGCCGTCGCCGGTGCCGGCGACGGTGGATGGCGCGCGGCGACGGTCCCCGGCGCGGGGCATGCTCCGCCGGCCACGAGTGGCACGGTGGACGGGGGCCGGCGGACGGCGCGCGATACACCGCCCACAACCATCACCAGGCCGGGCGAGGGCGGCTGGCTTGGGCGGCGATCTTCTTCCGTCGTTCGCATTGACGATGAAACGACAGGTCGGAGATCAGAGGCGATCGGTGCGTCACGCTAGAACGCCGCTCACCGGATGTCAATAAATGCGCCGGACAAGCGACGGAATCTTGCCGGACCGTCGCGCCCGGCCGGTGGGCCTGGCGGGCCTGGCGGGCCTGGATCACCCCATCCTCCCCTGCGATCCGGGGACTTCGGCGCTGCCCCCTCGGCCAAGGTCTCCGACGCGACTAGAGCCACCGACTCCCCGCCGCAATAGCCGGCTCAACCGCTCCGCTTGACCAGACTGAAGCAGCGTTCTACTGTCGTCGGGGCGCCGACCATGGCGGCATCTAACTATTTCAGTCGTTCTTCATCTGACCTGAGGTAGAGCCGTCGCGGAGCGAGACGGATTCGACGCGGCGAGCTGTCCTTTCCCAGGGTTGGATATCAGCGACCGCACTCCACCAAGCGGAACACCTGTATGATAAAATGCGCCTCGACAGGTGGACATGCGTTCCTCGCCACGGCCGGTTGGAACGCCGCGGGAAGGGATGCTCACCTTGCAGATCGCTGGTCCGCCGGCGCCGGAGACGCTGAACGAGGACCAGCTCGCCCGGCGCCAGCGCATCATCAGGGTCGCGCTCCAGTCACTGGCCCGCAGCGACTACGAGGATATAAAGATCAATGACCTCGCCCGGGACTCCAGTGTCGCGCTGGGCACCCTGTACCGGTACTTCGCGTCGAAGGAGCACCTCCTCGCGGTCGCCTTCATCGAATGGCAGTCCGTTCTGAAGATGAAGCTGGACAAGTTCGTCCCGGCCGGCGCCACCGAGGCCGAACGGCTGAGCGAGATATTCCGGCAGGTCATCAGCGCCTTCGAACAGCAGCCGCGGTTCTTCCGTTTCATGACCATTCTTCATGCCACGACGGATCCTTATGCCGCGGCCATCTCGAACTCCACCCAGGCAGTGTTCACCAGGACGGTCGAGGGCACGCTGGGCGGGCCGCTGAGCACCGACCAGTACGCCATCGTGCGGACGGTCAGCGCGGTCTTCGACCACTCGATGCGCAACTGGATCATGAAGCGGATGGCCATCGACAACGTGTACGAGCAGGTCGACACCGTGATTCGGCTGATCTACCACTACCACCCCGAGGCACGGCCGCGGGTCTCATCGACGTCGAGCCTGCCGGCACCCACTGAAGGGAACTGATCACCCATGGTCACCGCCACCTCCGGCGCCGCCGGCGGCCCGCACGCGAACGCCGCGCGGCCGGTCGGCATCGAGTTCGGCGTGTACCTGCCACAGGTGGCTCTCGGTTTCGATGCCCTGCTCGATCGGGCCCTCCTCTGTGAACGGCTGGGCTACGACTCGTTCTGGTTGTTCGATCACCTGTACGCCCCGGGCCTTCCGTCGGTGCCCAGCCTGGAGGGCTGGACACTCGCGACGGCGCTGCTCGCCCGGACCACCCGACTGCGCGTCGGCCACCTCGTCACCTGCAACAACTTCCGCCACCCCGCGCTGCTCGGGAAGATGGCGACCACGGCCGACGTCGTGTCCGGTGGACGGGTCGAGCTGGGTCTCGGCAGCGGCTCGGTGGAGCAGGAACACCTGGCGGCCGGGTTCCCCTGGGGCTCGGCGCGGGAGCGCGGCGAGCGGCTGGGCGAGGCCCTGGAGATCATCACCCGGATGTTCGCGTCCGAGCGCACCACCTTTGAGGGACGCCACTACACCGTGCGGGACCTGCCCAACCTGCCCGGCCCCGTCCAGCGGCCCCGACCGCCGATCCACGTCGGCGGCGTGGGACCGCGGTGGACGTTGCCCCTGGTCGCCCGTTATGCCGACGTGTGGAACGTCCCGACGTACGCGCTCGGCCGCATCGGCGAGGCGAGCCGCGCCCTGGACGCCGAGTGCGAGCGGATCGGCCGGGACCCGGCGACGATCCGACGCTCCGTCGAGGGTGTACTCGCGATCGCGCCCGCGGACCGGCTGGAGCAGGCCGCCGCGCTGGCACGGCGGCGCTTCGGCGACCCGGGCTACGGGCTGGACGAGGGTGGCTTCACGGGTACGCCCGAGCGGGTCCGGGAGCGGATCGCCGAACTCGTCGAGGCCGGTTTCACCACGTTCGCGTTCATCACCCACGACCGGGCCGGCGACGACACCCTTCACCTGTTCGCCGAGGAGGTCGCCGCCCACTTCCCGCGCACCCCGACGCCGCCGGCGGGACAGCGATGAGCCGGGGTGCGACGGTCAGGCGACGTCCGGGCTGGGCTTGCGTGCACGGGCGGGACGGTCCGACAGGCCCTCCGGTGTGATGAACTGGCAGCGGCACCGGCTGATCCGCCAGCCCTCCGCGGTCCGCACCAGATCGTCGGTGTAGACGGCGTTGCGGGCGACACCGTCGGAGCGGTCGACGAACAGCAGGTTCCGCGTGGTGCGGGCCTGGTCCGGTCCGAGCATGTCGATGACCGGCGGGCCGCCGAGATGCAGTCCGCCGGGAGCCGCGGTCATCATCGCGCGCAGCGCGTCGTGCCCGTCGAAGGATCGCCCGTAGACCAGGTAGCTGGCCTCTGGCGTGAACAGCCCGACCCAGCCCGCCACGTCGTCGAGGTCAAGCGTCAGGCAGTACCGGGCCAGGAGGCCACTGATGGCCACCTGGTCCTCGGGTGAGGGAAGCACTGTTCCTCCTGGGGTCCGGTCCTGCGGGGATCCGGCTGGACGCCGGGGGACAACCGATCCGTGGGACAGCCGATCCGTGGGACAGCCGATCCGTGGGACAGCCGATCCGTGGGACGTCAGAGATAGCCGAAGGTCACGGTCGCCTGGCTCACCAACCGGTCGTCGGCGCCGGCGTCGCGGAGTTCGACCACTGCGAGCGGGGCCTGGTTCGCCGCCGGCAGTTCCCGGGCGGACGCGACGAGCGGGCCGATCCGAAGCCGGTCGACATAGCGGATGTCCAGGTCCGTCGCGACCACCCGCCGCTCCCCCGCCGCCACGGCGGGCCCGCCCGCGACACGCTCCGCCGCGAGTTCGGCGAGCAGCGCCTGGGCGCCGCCGTGGACGGTGCCCGTCGGGCCGTTGGTGACCCGGTCCGAGCGGTCCAGCACGAGCGTGTGCGCGTCGTGGCACCGGGCGCCGAGGTACGCGTCGAAGGAGCCACCGGCCACCGGCTCCACCGGCGGCGGGCCCGTGGCCGCCCCCGCGCCGGTGTCCCATGCCACGTAGGTGGACACGGCCCGCGCGAACGGCGCGGCACCGGGGCCGGGCTCGGCGGCGAACAGTTCGGTCTCGGCGACGACGGCCCGGCGGCCGACCCGCAGCGGCTGGCACCGAAGGTGCACGTACCCGGTGGCCGGCGGCGGCCCCAGCAGCACGCAACGCAGGTCCATGGTGGAACCGGTCGCCGGCAGGTCCGGGCCGTTCGGCGTCTGACCGGCGACGACGTCCACCATCGTCGCCAGCACCGCGAGCCGGATCCGGCTCGAGCCGGGCAGGAACGACTCCGGGCGCACCGGCCCGCGGGCGGTCACCGCCGCTCCGTCCCGGCCCAGGCCGAGCGCCAGCAGGCGGGTGAAGGGATGCACGACTGTCCTCATCCGGGTTTCTCGACGGTCCGCACCTCGCGCCGCGCGATCGGCCACCCGTCGTCGACCCGGACGATCTCGTCGCAGTAGCGTCCGACGATCGCCGGAACCCTCCCATCGCCCTCGTAGCGCAGGAACACGAAGTCGGCCACCGCCCGGACCCGGCCGACGCCGGCGGGTTCCAGCAGCGTGTTGACCGTCAGGTGCTTGCCCCGCTGCGGGGTTTACCCTGCGTGCCCTCGAAGAACGCGAGCAGCTCGGCCGTGCCACGAACGGTCTGGTCGCCGTGGACGAAGACGCCGTCCGCCGTGAACAGTTCGACGAGACCGGCGAAATCACCGTCGTCGCAGCGGTGGCAGTACCGGGCCAGGGTCGCGCGGACGGCGAACTGGTCCGCCGGCTCCACCTCGCTCATCGCCGGCTCGCCCGGCCGGCGGCGCGGGCCAGCATCGACGCGAGGTTGGCCTGGAACGCCGGCTCGTCGAACGACTCCGTCTCGCGGTCGAGGGCGGCCGACAGCGAGGACGCCAGCGAGCGGTGCAGGGCGGCGTTGAGGACGGCCTTGGTCTCGATCACCGCCTGCGGGGGCAGCGCGGCCAGCCGGTCGGCGAGCGACAACGCGACGGTGACGGCGCTGCCCGTCGGGACGACCCGGTTGGCCAGCCCGAGCCGCAGCGCCTCGCCGGCCGGCAGTCGGTCACCCAACAGGATGAACTCCTTCGCCCGCAGCAGACTGGTCAGCAGCGGCCAGGTGAGGGCGCCCCCGTCCGCGGCGACCAGCCCGAGCGCCACATGCGGGTCGGCGAAGTAGGCGTGCTCCTCGACGACGACCAGGTCGCTCAGGGCGGCCAGGCTGCAGCCGAGGCCGACCGCCGGCCCGTTGACCGCCGCGACGATCGGGATTCGCACGGCCGTCATCCCGCGGACGATGTCGGCGGCCTCCGCCATGGTGGCCGCGCGCAGCTCGGCGTCTCTGGTCATCCGGTCCAGCAGGGCGAGGTCACCGCCCGCGGAGAAGGCGCTGCCCGCGCCGGTGAGGACGATCGCGCGGGCCTGCGGGTCGGCGTCCAGTTCCGGCCACACCCGGGCCAGCGCCGCGTGCAGGGTCTCGTCGGCGGCGTTGAGGGCGTCGGGACGGTTCAGCGTGACGACCCGGACGGCGCCGCGCGCCTCCACGAGGACGGGGGCACCTTCGGTCATGACACTCCTTCTGTGGATCCGCGGGCGGCCGGGATCTCCCCCGCCACGGTCAGGACAGGGTGTAGCGGATCGGCAGCCGCTTGGGCCCGCCGACGAAGAGGGTCTCGACGTACTCGGCGGCGCCGGCGAGCTCGACCGACGTCAGCCGGGGCATCAGTTCGGCGTAGAGGGCCTGGCCCTCGAGCCTGGCCAGGTGGGTGCCGAGGCAGTAGTGGACGCCGGCCCCGAAGGCCAGGTGGCGGTTGGGCGTGCGGCCGACGTCGAAGACGTCGGGCTGGTCGAAGGCGTCGGCGTCCCGGTTGGCCGACGGGTAGGACAGCAGCACCGACTCCCCCGCCGCGATCGCAACACCGCCCACGACCGTGTCCCGCGTCGCCGTACGCATGAACTGCTTGACCGGCGACACCCAGCGGACCATCTCGTCGAACGCGGTGGGGACCAGGCTCGGGTCGGCGGCGAGCCGCTCCCGCTGCGCGGGGTGGTCCAGCAGCGCGTGCAGCCCGCCGGCCAGGGCGGCGCTGGTGGTGTCGTGCCCCGCCGTGGCGATCAGCGTGTAGTAGCCGGCCGCCTCCAGCTCACCGATCAGCTCACCGTCGATGGTCGCGTTGGCGATCACCGAGCCGAGGTCGTCGGTGGGGTGGGCGCGCCGCTCGTGGATCAGCGTCTGGAAATAGAGGAAGAACTCCATCAGCGCGGCCATGCTCGTGTCGTCGGGCTCGTCCGCGCGGGCCAGGTCCGCGTCGTTCGCGCCGAACACCTCCTGGGTGAGTTTCAGCATCCGGGGAAAGTCCTCCTCCGGCAGCCCGAGCAGTGAAAGGATCACGTAGAGCGGATAGCTTGCCGCGATGTCGACCGAGAAGTCGCAGGCGCCGCCGAGGTCGGCCATCTTGTCCACGTACTGCTTCGCCAGCTCGGCGACGCGGCCCCGCAGCCGGCGCACCCCCAGCGGCTTGAACCAGTCCACGCTGATGTTGCGGTAGACGGGGTGGTCCGGGGCGTCCATCTGGACCAGCGTCCGGACCGGGATGTCGACCGCCTTGCCATCCTTGGGCTTCGGGCCGAGCGCGGGCCGCGGCGCGTTGATCCAGACGTCGGAGCGCCGGGCGATCGCCATCACGTCCTCGAACCGGGTGATGGCGTAAAAAGGAGCGAAGTTCGGATGCTCTACCCTGTGCACCGGCGACTCGCGCCGCAGCAGCGCGGCGGCCGCGTGGAACCGCTCGTTGTCGGCATAGGCGCGGGGATCGGTGAAGACGCTGGCCGCCGCCTCAATATCCATGACCTGGTCCCTTCGAAGTCATCGCCCACGCCAGCGCCAGCGCCAGCGCCGGCCGGACCCGGCCGGACCCGGCCGGACATTGAAACTGATATCGACATCGACAGTAGCAGCGGCCACCACCCCGGCCCAGCTTGACGGCGGACGCGTCGCCGCCAGATTATCGAAGTCGATGCCAATGTCGAGTTTCGCGCCGACGCAGGCCGTCACAGGCACAGGAGTTGACGCCGTTCTGATCACCACCGCTGCCCCCGACGTCCCCACAGACGATGTCGGCGCACTTCGCGATGCCCTGCGCGCGGCGCTCGACACGAGCCGACAGGTGACGACACCGACTCCGGACCCGCGGTGGCGCGGGCGGTGGCCGGTGCTTGCCGAACTCGGCCTGCCGGCCTTCTGCGTGCCCGAGGCGCTCGACGGCTTCGGCCTGCGCGCCGACGTGGCCGCCGCCGCCGCGACCGAACTCGGTGCCGCGCTGCAC
>NZ_JALKFU020000645.1 GCF_023242965.2 Frankia sp. AgKG'84/4 | reverse complement strand
AGCCGGCCCCGCCCGCCAGCGCGACCCCGCCCGTCCCACCTCCGCGGCTGGCCGCGGAGGTGGGGGCGGCGCTGGTCGCGCTGGCGCTGCTGGCGCTGTTGCAGAACGTCGACGTGCTGGTGCAGGGTCGGCTGGCACCGGACCGCTCTGGGTCGTACGCCGCCGTCTCCGTCGCCAGCAAGGTGCTGGTGCTCGCCGCGGTGGTGCTGGCCGGCTTCCTGCTGCCCGAGGCCGCCGATCGGCGCCATCTCGGGCAGCACGCCCTGCACCAACTCGGCGCGACCATCGCGATACTCCTCGTACCCGCAGTGGGGCTGCTCGGCGCCGCGCTCGCCGCACCCGACAAACTTCTTGCTCTGGCCTTCGGCCCCCGCTTCACTGACGCCTCCGGCGCGCTCCTTCCCCTGGCCGCAGCGATGACCTGTCTCGGAGCTACCGTGCTGTTCACTCATTACCTGCTCGCCCTCGGCGAGCGCGGCGTGCTGCTGGCGCTGGGCCTCGCCGCCGCGGTGGCCGTCCCCCTGCTGTTGTGGGCGGACGGATCTCCGGCGTCGACCGCCCGGGTGGACCTCGCGGTCCAGGCGGCGCTGACCGTCGTCACCGGCCTGTGCGTGCTGGCCGCGGCCCGCCGGACGGAGCGGGCATGACCGCGCCGAGCAACGGCCGGGGCCCCGGCG
>NZ_JALKFU020000644.1 GCF_023242965.2 Frankia sp. AgKG'84/4 | reverse complement strand
CTGCTCGTCGCGCTGGCCGGCGTCGGCCTGCTGGGCCGCGCCCGGCGCCGCGCGCGCCTGGCGCTGCTCGCGATGATCGCCGCGATCGGCGGCGGCTACCTGTTCTGGTGGGGTTCGGCGTTCGCCATGCCGGGACTGCGCGACGGGCTCGGCCCGCACTACCACCTGGGGGCGCTGAGCCCGGTGCTGATCCTCGCCGCCGCCGGCGCCCGCGGGCTGTGGACCGCGGCGGGTTCCCCGCGCCGGGTCGCGCTGGCACGACCGGTGGCCGCCGGCGTGCTGGTCGTCGTCGCGGTCGCGTTCACCGCCGGGTCGATCCCGCCGAAGCTGCGGACCCAGCACTGGGTGAACGACAACGACGCGCTGCTCGACGCCCTGCTGCCGGACCACCTGCGCGGCCCGTCCGTCGTCATCGTCACCCCCGCCACCCCGAGCCGGTACACCCAGGTGCCCTACCAGACGCTGCGCAACGGCCCGGATCCCCGCGCGAGGCTGCTCTACGCCGCCGACCTCGGCCCGCGCACGGCGACCCTGCCCGACCGGATGCCGGGCCGCGACCTCTACCGGCTGCGCCCGGAGGAGATCGTCGATCCGGCGGCGCCGGCGAGTTACCGCGGGTCGTTCACCGCCCTGCACCCGCTTGCCGCCCGCCGGGTCCAGCTGCTGGTCAGGGCCGCGC
>NZ_JALKFU020000643.1 GCF_023242965.2 Frankia sp. AgKG'84/4 | reverse complement strand
CCCTGGCCGCGAGCGGCTGCCCGCACGTCGCCGTGGTCGCCCGCCGGCCCGAGGCCGTCGCGGAGCTCGCCCAGGTCGGCGAGCGCCTCGGCATCCGGGTGGCCCCGCTGCCCTGGGAGCTGCTCGCCACCGGCCTGCCCGCAGGCCCTGACCTGGCCATCGCCACGACCCCGGCGGGCGCCACGGACCGGCTCGCCGCCCGGCGGTGGCCGGCGTCCTGCCAGCTCGTCGAGCTGCTCTACCACCCGTGGCCGACGGAGCTCGCGGCCGCGGCCTACCGGGCCGGCGCCCGGGTGGCCGGCGGTCTGGAGATCCTCGCCGCGCAGGCCGTCGGCCAGGTCGAGTACTTCACCGGCCGGACCGTTCCCGCCGCCGTCCTGCTCGCCGCCGGCCAGGCCGTCCACGACGAGCGCACCGGCACCCACGCCGACCAGGACCGCGCGGCCCTCCGCCAGGACCAGCCGGCCCGGTAGCGTCCGCCCGGCAGGTCGTTCTCAGCGCGGTCCCTCGCCTGCCCGCCGGCCCGCTCGCGACCGGCGCGCCGTGGGAGAATGTCCCGGTCCGGGGTCGACGGAACGGGGGCCGCATGGTCGAGGCCGGACTTGTCGCGCTGGTGGCGCTCGCGGCGCTGGTGGTCGCGGTGCCGCTGGGGCCGGGGGTGGTCGCCCGCGTCCCGCCGC
>NZ_JALKFU020000642.1 GCF_023242965.2 Frankia sp. AgKG'84/4 | reverse complement strand
AAACTAAGATTGCCGGCATGACTTCCATTGCTTTTTTGAAGCCTGCCATAATCACGATTAAGTAGAACGGGATGAATACGGAAATGAATGGAAGCTGGCGGCCAACCATTTTCGATATTTCCATTGCCGGGATGCCTGTCGGGCCCTCTACCGCAATGACCGGGATCCCGATGGCCCCGAACGCCACGGGTGCCGTGTTGGCAATCAAGCACAGTCCCGCTGCATATAGCGGGTTAAAGCCCAGCCCGGCCAAAAGCGCGGCTGAAATCGCAACCGGAGCGCCAAAGCCTGCAGCACCTTCAAGGAATGCCCCGAACGAAAACGCTATCAATAATGCCTGGATCCGGCGGTCTTCTGTAATCGACAGCACCGAGTTGCGGATAATGTCAAACTGGCCGGTTTTCACGGTCAGCTTATATAAGAAAACGGAAGTGATGATGATCCATCCAATTGGCAATATCCCGTAAACCGCGCCCTGGGTGGCAGACATAACCGCCATACCCGCTGGCATCTTAAAAGCCAGCACCGCGACCAGCAAGGCCACGGCTAGTGTCGTAAGCCCGGCGATATGGCCTTTCATTCGTTTGATTGCAAGCGCCCAGAAAAAATATAAGATGGGAATCAGTGCAACAATGGCGGAGAGTGCGAGATTGTCTCCTACTGCAGTGAAATTTTGCTGAAAT
>NZ_JALKFU020000641.1 GCF_023242965.2 Frankia sp. AgKG'84/4 | reverse complement strand
GCATGGGCCCGGGAGGCGTAGCCGGGGTGCGGATCGGCGGCGAACGTGCGCGCCTCGACGCCGTGCAGGTCGGCCAGCCGGACGCCGGCCCGGTCGAGGGCGGCCAGGCCCGCGAGGCTGCCGACGTCACCGAGGTGCTGCGACATGATCGCCCGGTCGCCGGCCGTCACGCAGCACGCGTTCTTGATCTCGCCACCGACGGCCAGGACCGGCGTGACCGGCCTCGGCAGATCCACCGCGAGTGGGACGTAGCCCCGCGAGCGGCGCAGTGGGATCACCTCGTCGCCGTCGCAGCGCACCACCGAGTCGTCGCAGGGTGCGAGGATCGGACGGTCGTGGGTGAGGAACGCGTCGGCGAGGCCGGAGAGCCGGTCGGCGGCCTCGGCGTCGTCGAAGCAGATCGGCTCGCCAGCGAGGTTGGCACTGGTCATCACCAGCAGCGCTGGCGCTGCGGCGCCGCCCGCCACCGAGCTGCCCGGGACGGTGGCGAACAGCAGGTGGTGCACCGGGGTGTAGGGCAGCAGCACGCCGATCAGCGGGCTGCCGGGGGCGACGCCGGCCCCCAGCGGCCCGGTGCCAGCCCGTCGGGCGAGCACGATCGGGGCCGCCGGCGAACGCAGCAGCGCAGCCGCCGCCGCGGTGAGCCGGGCGATGGAACGCGCCGCGGCCAGGTCCCGGGCCATC
>NZ_JALKFU020000640.1 GCF_023242965.2 Frankia sp. AgKG'84/4 | reverse complement strand
GGCCAGGACAAAGTGAAGGCGAATCTGAAGGTTTTCATTGAGGCCGCGAAAATGCGTGAGGAAACCCTTGATCATGTCTTATTATACGGCCCCCCTGGTCTTGGGAAAACAACACTTGCAGTCGTCATCGCAAATGAAATGGACGTCAATGTAAGGACAACATCGGGGCCTGCCATCGAACGTCCCGGGGACCTCGCTGCAATACTCAGTGCACTGGAGCCGGGCGATGTGCTGTTCATCGATGAAATCCATAGGCTGCCCCGGACTGTTGAAGAAGTTCTGTACCCGGCGATGGAGGATTTTTGCCTGGATATCGTGATCGGCAAAGGGCCTTCCGCGCGTTCGGTGCGGATTGATTTGCCGCCGTTTACGCTTGTCGGCGCCACAACCAGGGCGGGCGCTTTGTCTGCCCCGTTAAGAGACCGTTTCGGTGTCCTCAGCCGGCTCGAATATTATACAGAAGAGCAATTAACACAAATAATCGTCCGTACTGCCGAAATCATGGCTACAGAAATGGACGGACAGGCGGCTGATGAGATCGCAAGAAGGTCCAGGGGGACACCTAGGATTGCGAACAGGCTCCTCCGAAGAGTCCGGGATTTCGCCCAGGTCAGGGGTGATGGCACCATTACCATCGAGCTTGCAGACTATGCGCTTGAATTAATGCAGGTAGACAGTTTAGGAC
>NZ_JALKFU020000639.1 GCF_023242965.2 Frankia sp. AgKG'84/4 | reverse complement strand
GCGCCGGGCCGCGAATGCTGAAATGGTGCGAACACCGCCACGGCCGCGGCGCCGCTCCGAGGACGGTCGGGCGGGGCCGGAGCCCGGCCGCGAACACGGCGGGGCCGGCCACAGGCGGTGCACGTCATCGCTGATCCGGCTGGCGGCGCAACCTCTGGCCAGCCTGACACGTCCGGACATGGGGAGGTCTCCGCCATGGGACGAAGGCCGATCATGCGCAGGCCGGAGGTGAGCCCGGCCGACGCGCCACGCGGTTACACCAGCCGGGGGGAGCTGACCATTGGGCCCGAGGACACGGGAGCGGACGGGGCCACCCCCCTCGACACCTCACCCGCCTCCGCCGCGTCCGGCAGCACCCGACGCAACGGTGTCGGCGGCGCCGAACCCGAGCGTGCTGGCCGCGACGGCGCCGCTCGTGGCGGCGCACCCGACGGCCCTGCGCCGCACGGGGAAGCACCGCAGGGGGACGCACCGCACGGGGACGCACCGCACGGGGACGCACCGCACCGCGAAGCCTCGGCCCGGCGCCTGGGAGAAGAGGACGCCATGGTGACCCCGACAGTCGTCGGACCCGGCGCAGCGGCAACCAAGGGCGTGGTCGCACCCGCCGCGGTCGTGCCGCCCGGCCACCTGGCTCCCGCCGGGGGCGTGGACGACGCGCCGGAGCCCGAGCTCGTGCCGGGCC
>NZ_JALKFU020000638.1 GCF_023242965.2 Frankia sp. AgKG'84/4 | reverse complement strand
CGGCGAACAGGCGGACCGCCGGATAGTGGGCCACCGCCGCGCGGTCGGTGAGGTGCACGGGCCGCGCCGGGGGCAGCGCGAGCGGCTCGACCGGCCACAGCGTCTCGCCGGTGATCGCCAGCGGCTCCCGGCTGGTCGCGAGGATCCGCACCTGCGGGCAGGCGCCGAGGACCTCCTCGGCGAGAGCGGCCACCGGGTCGAGCAGATGTTCGCAGTTGTCCAGCAGGAGCAGCATCCGTCGCCCGGCGAGGGTGGCGGTGAGACGTTCCACCGGGTCGCTGTCGACCATCCCGCGCAGCCGTAGCGCGCCGAGGATGACCTGTTCACGCAGGCCGAGCGCGGCGAACACGGCCTGCGGCAGATCACCGGCGGCCGTGACCGGCGCGAGCTCGACCAGCCAGGCGCCGTCCGGCAGCGACAGCGGGTGGTCGTCGCCGCCGTCGTCGAGCAGCCGCCGCCCCGTCTCGACCGCGAGCCGGGTCTTGCCGGCGCCGCCCGGCCCCACCAGGGTGACCAACCGGGAACCGCTGACCAGGCGCCGGACCTGCTCCGCGTCGCGGCTGCGGCCGACGAAGCTGCTCAGGGCGGCGCGGAGGTTGGTACGCGGCTGCCCGTCGGCCTGCGCCGCGATCCCCGCCTCGGTTTCGCCCCCTGTCTGCGCCCCGGCCACGGGCCGGTCGCCCGC
>NZ_JALKFU020000949.1 GCF_023242965.2 Frankia sp. AgKG'84/4 | reverse complement strand
ACCCGGCCGGACGCGACCGGCACTGGCCGGGTGGTGCCGGAGGCCGACTCCGTCGACGCGCCGGCGGCCGGGGAGTTCTCGGCGTCCGGGGAGTTCTCGGCGCCTGGCGAGGCATCGGCGCCTGGCGGGGCAGCGGAGACCGCGGCGGCGTCGACACACGGCGCGTCAGCGACCGATGGGACCGGCGCGCCCGGTGAGGCACCTGCCGGGGACGGCGACCTGCCCGTCGGCGCGGGCGGCGCCCCGGGTGGGGGAGGGCCGCAGCGGCGCCGGTTGCGTTACCGATGGCTGGTCGGCGGTGGCGCGCTGGTGTTCGCCGTGGTCGTCGGTCTGGTCGGCTGGGTGGGCGTGCGCGGCCTGATGGCCCGCACGCAGCTCGACGAGGCTCGCTCGCGCATCGCCGCGTTGCAGCAGCAGGCGCTGGCGGGGCACCTCCCGTCGGACGCCGACCTGCACGCGCAGGTGGCGGCGATCGGTCAGCGGGCCCGCGCGGCCCGATCGCTCACCGCTGACCCGGTGTGGTCGGCGTTCGGCCGGCTGCCGTGGGCCGGCTGTCCGCTGCGCTCCGCGGCGGGCCTGGTCCGGGCCGTCGACACGATGGCGGGCACGGGACTGCCGGCGGTCGCCGACCTGGGGGGCACGCTGAACCCGAGCCGCCTGCGCCAGGAGATGACCATCGACGTGGC
>NZ_JALKFU020000948.1 GCF_023242965.2 Frankia sp. AgKG'84/4 | reverse complement strand
GGTGGGGCCGGCGGGGTGGGTGGGGCCGGCGGGGTGGGTGGGGTGGGTGGGGTGGATGGGGCCGGCCACAGTGAGGACGGCGTGGGGGCGGCGGAGCTGCGCGAGCTGGGCGGGGCCGCGGTCGCCGGACTGGCCTGCCGTGCCGACGCCGGCGAGGGGCAGTCCGCGGCCGTCGGGGTCGACGCGGACGATCTGGTGGCCGCCGGTGTTGGCGATGTACAGCCGGCCGACGGCGTCGAGGCAGACGTCGTGCGGGCGGGACAGGTGCAGGTCGGTGGCGGCGCGGGCGAGCGGGCCGGGTGGCGGGCCGGGCTGTCCGCAACCCGCGACGGTGTCGATTCGACCGGCCGGATCGACACGGCGAATGCGGTGGGTGAAGCTGTCGGCGATGTACAGCGTGCCGTCACGGCCCACGGCCAGGCCGCACGGGTTGTCGAGTTCGGCGTCCAGGGCTGGGCCGCCGTCGCCGCGCCCGCCGCTGCGGCCGCAGCCGGCGACTGTCCTCACCTGGCCGTCGGCGTCCAGGCGGACGATCCGGTGGCGCAGCCGCTGCGACACGTAGATGGTGCCGTCGGGCGCTGCGGTCACTCCGTACGGATAGTCGACGCGCAGCGGGTCCGCCGCGCGGGCGGGGCAGCGGATAGGCGGTGGTGGTCGCGGACTGGAACGTCACGTTCCCCTCCCGT
>NZ_JALKFU020000011.1 GCF_023242965.2 Frankia sp. AgKG'84/4 | reverse complement strand
CCCATGCACCCGGCACCACCGGTCGGCCCGGCTGCACCGACCCGGCCGGCTGCACCGACCCGGCCGGCTGCACCGACCCGGCCCGCTGCACCGACCCGGCCGAATCTGCCAGTCCGGCCGAATCGCCCAGGAATGCCTTGCCGTCGGCCGAGTCTCCCGGGCCGGCTGGGCCACCAGCACCGACCGGATCGCCAGCACCGACCGGATCGCCAGCACCGACCCGGTCGCCAGCACCGACCCGGTCGCCAGCGCCGACCGGAGCGTCAGGCACGGTGCGCGACCGTGCCGCCGTAGCGCCGGTCGCGCCGGGCGAAGTCCTGGCAGGCCGACCACAGGTCGCGGCGGTCGAAATCCGGCCACAGCGTGTCGACGAAGGAGAACTCGGCGTACGCGGCCTGCCAGAGCAGGAAGTTGCTCAGCCGCTGCTCACCGGACGTCCGGATGACCAGGTCCAGGTTGGGCATGTCGGGCTCGTCGAGGTAGCGGCTGACCGTCGCCTCGTCGATCCGGTCGGCGCGCAGGCGACCGTCGCGCACGTCGCGGGCGATCGCCGCCGCCGCGTCCGCGATCTCCGCCCGACCGCCGTAGTTCACGCACATCACCAGCGTGAGCCGGTCGTTGTCCCGGGTGAGCTGCTCGGCGGACTCCAGCCGGCGGATGACGCTGCCCCACAGCCGCGGGCGCCGCCCCGCCCAGCGCACCCGCACGCCGAGGGCGTCCATGTCGTCGATGCGCCGGCCGAACACGCCGTCGGTGAAGCGCATCAGGAACGCCACCTCGTCGGGCGAGCGCTTCCAGTTCTCCGTCGAGAAGGCGTAGACCGACAGCCACCGCACACCGAGTTCGATGGCCCCCTCGACGCAGTCGAACAGGGCGTCCTCGCCGGCCTCGTGACCCTTCGTCCGGGCCAGGCCGCGCCGCTTCGCCCAGCGGCCGTTACCGTCCATGACGATGCCCACGTGCTTCGGGACCAGGCTGGCCGGCATCGCCGGGGGCCGGGCGCCTGACGGGTGAGGGTGCGGGTCCCGGAACCGCGCCCCCAGCTCATTGCGCACAGTCACGGCCTACCTCCCCAGATCGGGCCAGGGCTGCGCCGAGCCGTCGTCATCCGTTGCACTGGTACCTGCCATCGCCTGCCACATCGTCCCCCTGCGGACGCCCGGATCGCGCGGGGAGCGCCCACTGTCGCCGTCCACCTCACCATGTCCGCCCTCGTCGGCCTACAGCGCGTCCCCCGCTGGCCCGCACGCGCGGAGGCGGCCACGTCAAGCTCGTTCCAGATGCGGCAACGCGCGCAGCCCTCGCTCGAGATGCCACTGGAGATAGGCGGCGACGATGCCACCTGCCTCCCGCCGGGACCGGAGGTCACTGCGCAGCGCCCCATCCCAGTCGCCGCGCAGCAGATCCGTCAGCAGCCGCACCGCCCCCGCCGAGACCGACGCCGCGCCATGTGGCCGACATTGGGCGCAGACTACGCCGCCGCCCCCGACGGTCAGCGACAGGTGCTGACCCGGCTCCCCGCACCGGGCGCAGTCGTCCAGCGCCATGCCATATCCGGACACCGCCAGCGAGCGCAGCAGGTAGGCGTCGAGCACCAGCGGAGCCGGCCGCTCACCCGCCGCGAGCGTGCGCAGGCCCCCGACGAGCAGCAGGAACAGCCGCAGCGCCGGCTCCCGCTCCTCACTGGTCAGCCGCTCGGCGGTCTCCAGCATCACGGCCGCCGCGGTGTGCCGGGCGTAGTCGAGCGCGATCGTCGTCCCATAGGGGGAAATGATGTCGGCCTGCGTGACCGTGTCCAGCGACCGGCCGGAATGCAGCATCAGGTCGACATACGTGCCGGGCTCCAGCCGGGAGCCGAACCGCGAGGACGTCTTGCGCACACCCTTGGCGACGGCCCGCACCCGGCCGGTGCGACGAGTGAGCACGGTGATGATGCGGTCAGCCTCGGCGAGAGGAGTCGTTCGCAGGACGACCCCTTCGTCGCGATACACCGGCACCCGCCCATGGTTGCACGAGCCCGACCCGGCGGGGTAAGGCGAGGTCATCCGGCGCCCACCCAGGCCCGCGCCGCCGGACATCGCGACCTGCGGTAGTTCAGGTGGTACCCACCGTTGCCAGGGACCTGCTTCACCGGACTCACCCGCGCGGCTCGGGACCGGCCTGCCGGATGATGGCAGAGTGCGGGTGGTGCGGCGGACAGCGCGGGCGATCCTCATCGACGAGGAGAGCCAGCTGGTCCTTTTTCGGCGGACATTGCCCAGGCGCAAGCCCTACTGGTCCACCCCGGGCGGCGGGGTGGATCCCGAGGACGACTCGATCGAGGCGGCTCTGCACCGCGAGCTCGCCGAGGAACTCGGCGCGACGGTCGACCGCGTCCAGCAGGTGTTCCTGGCCAGCCCGCCGCGCGGCGACGGCATCGCGGTGGCCCACTTCTTCGTGTGCCGGCTCGTCTCGATGGACCTGTCCCTGCGCACCGGCGAGGAGTTCAGCAATCCCGCGAAGGGCCGCTACGACGTCGAACGGATCGACCTGCGCGGCAAGAAGCTCAGCCGCTACGCCCTGCAGCCGCCGGAGGTCAGGGAGTTCATCCTGGCGAACCGCCACGCCCTGCTCGAAACGGTCCTCGACGCCAGCGCACCGCCCCTGACGAGCGCCCACGCCCGCGCCGCCTGCGAGACACCGCAGCCCCCGGTCACCGAAGCCCCTGCCGCGACCGCTGAGGAGCCGACCGCTGAGGAGCCGACCGCCGACGCACCAACCACCGACGCACCGACAACCGAAGAACCGACAACCGAAGAACCCGCCGTCGAAGCTTCGGACGTCGAAGCACCGGACGCCGGCGAAGCACCGGACGCTGAGGTGGCGACCACTGCGGCGTCGTCCGGATCCGTGCCGAGCGCCGACTCACCGCCCGCGAAGTCGCCGGGTCCCGCCCCGGTGCCGGACAGCGTCGTCCGGGTCCCCTGGGTGCCGGCTCCCGCGCCCGCAGTCCACGGCTCGGCTGTCGCCCAGCCGGCCGCCGAGCCCGCCAGATCCAGGCGGCGGGGACGGCCGGCGGTGCTGGAGATCGTGGACGACGACGGGACCGGCCCCGCGCCCGAGCCCGAGCCGCGCGAGTCGGCGCGGCGAGCGGGATGGTGGCGCCGGCTCGCCGGCCGGTGACGGCGTGCTCCGGCGGCCGCAGCCGGCTCAGAAACCGAGACGGCGAAGCTGACGGGGGTCGCGCTGCCAGTCCTTGGCCACCTTGACGTGCAGGTCGAGGTAGACCGGGGTGCCGAGGAGGGCCTCGATCTGGGTACGCGCCCGGGTGCCGACCGCCTTGAGCCGGGAGCCGCCGGCACCGATCACGATCGCCTTCTGGCTTGGACGTTCAACGAAGACGTGGACCCGGACGTCGAGCAGCGGGCGGTTCGCCGGGCGGTCCTCGCGCGGCACCATCTCCTCGACCACCACGGCCAGCGAGTGCGGCAGTTCGTCGCGCACGCCTTCCAGCGCTGCCTCCCGCACCAGCTCAGCGACCATCACCTGCTCGGGCTCGTCGGTCAGCTCCCCGCCGGGATAGAGCATCGGGCCGGTGGGCAGCCGGGAGACGAGCACGTCGGCGAGCACGTCGACCTGGTAGGCGCGCACCGCGCTCACGGGAACGATGTCGCTGAACTCGCCCAGGCCGGAGACCTCGAGCAGGCGCGTCCCGATCCGATCCGGATCGGGCACCTTGTCGGTCTTGGTGAGGATGGCGACAACCGGCGTCCGTTTCGGCAGCCGGGCAAGTTCCTCGGCGATGTAACGGTCGCCGCGGCCTAGCGGCTCATCGGCGGGCATGCAGAACCCGACCACGTCGACCTCGGACAGGGTGGCTCGCACGACATCGTTGAGGCGCTGGCCAAGCAGGGTCCGCGGCCGGTGCAGACCGGGGGTGTCGACGAGGACGAGCTGCGCGTCCTCCCGGTGCACGATGCCGCGGATGGCGTGCCGGGTGGTCTGCGGCCGGCCGCTGGTGATGGCGACCTTGGTGCCTACCAGCGCGTTGGTCAGCGTCGACTTGCCGGCGTTGGGCCGGCCGACAAGACAGGCGAAGCCGGAGCGGAAGTCGGCCGGGGTCGTCCCCGGAGCGGCGGCGCCGCTGGTCACGGCCACGTTAGCTGGTCGTCCGGGCGCGGGCCGTGCCGTCGGGACCGCCGAGGTACACCGGGATGCCACTGCTGAACTCGGCGAGCGTCGCGAGATCGTCGGCGGCGAACCCGTCGCCTTCCGTGACCACCGCGGCGGCCTCGAAGCGGCGCGCGCCGCTGGACACGGCGGCGGCGACCGCCGCGCGCAACGCGGAGATCGCGAGTTCCGGGCGGGTGATGCCGACGGTCGCGGCCGCGTAGGTGCGCCCGTCGGTGTCCCGCAGGGCCGCGCCCTGCGCCGGCCGGCCGTCGGGCACGTAGGCGCGCAGGCGCGCCGAACGGGCCAGGACGAGCAGCTTCGCGTCCTCAGCCGTCAGGTCGAGGACGGAGCCGGGCGCCGTGGCACCCGACTGGGGCGGATCTGCGGTCACGAGGTCACCTTTCCGTGCTGCGTGGAGCTGCCGTGCTGCGTGGAGCTGCCGTGCTGCGTGGAGCCGCCGTGCTGCGTGGAGCCGCCGGCCGGGGTGGGGCCACCGCTGGTCGGTGCCGCGCCGCCAGCGGGATCGCCGTCGGCGCCAACGGCCGGTGACCGGTCCCCGGCGGCGCTGGTCGAACCGCCGGCGATTCGCGCCGCGACGACCGTACCGATCTGGTTGCGCCGGCCCGCGGCGCGCTCCGCCGTCAGGCGCAGGCCGCCGACCGTCACCGTCGCGCCGGGAATCGGAACCCGACCCAGCGCACTGGCCAGCAGCCCGCCTACCGTCACCGAGTCGTCCGCGCCGGGCAGTTCGTCGACATTGAGGTCGAACAGCTTGCCGAGATCGTCGACGTCGAGGCGGGCGGTCACCCGAGCGGTGTCGGCATCGAGCCACTCCACCGGCGCCACCTCGCTGTCGTACTCGTCGGTGATCTCGCCGACGATCTCCTCGAGAATGTCCTCGATGGTGACGAGCCCGGCGGTCCCACCGTACTCGTCGATGACGATGGCCATGTGGGTCCGCGACGCCTGCATCTCCCGCAGCAGGTCGTCGGCGGGCTTGCTCTCGGGCACCAGGGCCGGCGATCGCATGACGTCGGCGACGGGCGCGTTCTCGTCGCCCTCGCGCTCCTGGCGGACCATGTCCTTGAGGAACGCGATGCCCACCACGTCGTCAACGCTCTCGCCGATCACCGGCATCCGGGAGAAGCCGCTGCGCAGCGCGAGTTCGACGGTCTGGCCGATGGTCTTCGTCGACTCGATGAACACCATGTCCGGCCGCGGCACCATCACCTCACGCACGAGGGTGTCCCCGAGTTCGAAGACGGACGCGATCATGTCGCGCTCCCCGCGTTCGATCACCTCGTTCTCCTCGGCGAGGTCGACGAGGTCCCGCAGCTCGGCCTCGGAGGCGAACGGCCCGTCGCGGTAACCCGGCCCGGGCGTGACCGCGTTGCCCAGCGCGATGAGCAGTCGGGGCAGCGGTCCGAGCACGCGGGCCAGCCGGACGGTGAGCCCGGCGGTGGCCAGAGCCACGGCGGGCGCGTGCTGGCGGCCGAGGGTCCGGAACATCACTCCGACGAGGATGTACGCGACCAGGGTGGCGACCAGCGCACCGAGCCCGACGGCGGCGAATCCGGCCCCGTAGGCGTGCACGAAAAGGACCGTCAGGCAGGCCGCGGCGAGCATCTCGCCGATGATGCGCAACAGCAGCAGCATCGCCAGGAAACGGCCGGGATCGGCCACGACCGTGGCCAGGTTCGCGGCCCCGCCCCGGCCCTGGCGGGCGAAGGACTCCACCGACACCCGCGACACCCGCGTCAGGGCCGCGTCCACACAGCCGAATCCCGCCGCGGCGAGCGAACCGACCACAGCGAGGAAGACGAGCAGAAGATCGCCGGAGTTCATCGACGCTCTCGGCGGGCGGTCAGTGCGCGGCGGTCGGACCGGGCTCGCTCGCGCCGTCCGCACCGCCTGTGCCACTCGCGCCGCCGGCGGGACGCTTCCCCCCGGCGGTCCTCGCCGCGGCCTCCCAGGAGGCCAGCAGCTTGCTCTGGATCTTCCACATCTCGCGCTCCTCGTCCGGCTCGGCATGGTCGTACCCGAGCAGGTGCAGGATTCCGTGGGTGCACAGCAGGTGCAGCTCGCGCTCGAAGGAGTGGCCTGCCTGCTCGGCCTGTCGGCGCGCGACATCCGGGCAGAGCACGACATCGCCGAGCAGCGTCGTCGGATCGTCGTCGCCCGACTCCGACCAGGACGCGTCGAACGCCTCGTCCTGCGCGAACGACAGCACGTCGGTCGGGCCCTCCTCGCCCATGTACCGCACGTGCAGGTCGGACATGGCCTTTTCCTCGATCAGCATCACCGACAGCTCGGCGAGCGGGCTGACCTTCATCGCGTCGAGGACGAAACGGGCGAGCCCGGTCAGGCGCACCTCGTTCACGTCGGCGGCGCTCGACTCGTTGGCGACGAACACGGCCATCAGCGGTCCTCTCGTACCGCGGGGGCGGTCACCGTCGGTCCCGGCGGGCGGGCCTGGCCTGCGCCGCCGCGGCGCTGGCAGCCGCCTCACCGGCGGCATCCCAGCGGGCGTACGCGTCGACGATCTCGCCGACCAGCCGGTGGCGGACGACGTCGGAACTGGTCAGGGTCGCGAAGTGCACGTCATCCACACCGTCGAGGATCTCCCGGACGACCCGCAGGCCACTGCGGGTGCCGCTGGGCAGGTCGACCTGGGTGATGTCACCCGTCACGACGATCTTGGCGCCGAAGCCGAGGCGGGTGAGGAACATCTTCATCTGCTCGGCCGAGGTGTTCTGCGCCTCGTCGAGGATGATGAAGGCGTCGTTCAGGGTGCGCCCGCGCATGTAGGCCAGCGGGGCGACCTCGATCGTGCCACTCTGCATCAGCCGCGGGATCGAGTCGGGGTCGATCATGTCGTGCAGCGCGTCGTAGAGGGGGCGCAGGTACGGGTCGATCTTCTCGTACAGAGTGCCGGGCAGGAAGCCGAGCCGCTCCCCCGCCTCCACCGCCGGGCGGGTGAGGATGATCCGGTTGACCTTCTTCGCCTGCAGCGCCTGCACGGCCTTGGCCATTGCCAGATACGTCTTGCCGGTGCCCGCGGGGCCAATCCCGAATACGATCGTGTGCTGGTCGATCGCGTCGACGTAACGCTTCTGGTTGAGGGTCTTGGGGCGGATCGTCCGGCCCCGGTTCGACAGGATGTTGAGGGTGAGGACCTCCGCCGGGCGCTCCTCGGCGCCGCTGCGCAGCATCGCCAGCGAATGGTCCACATGCTGCGGGCTGAGTTCCGTGCCCGCGTCGAGCAGCGCGACGAGCTCCCCGAACAGCTTCGACGCCAGCTCGATCTCCGCCGGCGAACCCGTGATCGTGATCTCGTTGCCGCGCACGTGGATGTCAGCGGAGAAAGCTCGCTCGATCGTGCGCAGCAGCTCGTCCTGGTGGCCCAGGAGGCTCACCATGTTGTGCGGACCAGGTACGACGATGCGCGTCGTGGCGGGAGCGGCCGACGCGACGGATGGCGTGACGGATTCGGGCATAGAAAGCGACCAGCTACGGCCGCGGCACCTCTCGAGAGCGATGACCATGGTGGATGGTGCGACGTGCGAAGGACGGGCATCAGGGTCAGCGCATTCCTGGTCAGATTCGTCCTGGCCAGGAGCCGCCTACCGAACGCCAGCCACGGGCGCTACCCACCCAGTCTATCCATCATCACCCCGGGTGCGTCCCAACGACCCAGCTCGGCCAGCACGATCGACGCGGCGACCACGCCGGCCGTGGAGGTGCGCAGCACCGTCGGGCCGAGCCGGGCGACCACCGCGCCGGCCTGGCGCAGCGCCGTGGCCTCCTCGTCGGCGAGCCCGCCCTCGGGTCCGACGACGAGCAGGATCTCCGCCCCGGCGCCGGCACCCCGGTCCGCGGGGAGCGCTTGGCCGCGGACCAGGCCCACCAGGGGCAGGTCGGCCTGCTCGTGCAGCGCGACGGCGAGCGTCGCCGCCGCCACCCGCCGGGCCAGCTCCCCCGGGCCGACGAGCTCCCCCACCACCGGCCAGTGCAGGCGGTGGGACTGCTTCGCCGCCTCCGTCGCGGTCCGGGCCCAGCGCTCCCGGGCGCGGGCGCCCCGCTCGCCCTCCCAGCGGACCACCGACCGCGCGGCCGACCACGGCACGACCTCGTCGACACCGACCTCGGTCAGCATCTCCACGGCGCGCTCGCCGCGGTCACTCTTGGCCAGCGCCTGCACGACGACCACCCGAGGCCGGGGCGCGGCCGCGTCGACGCGCCGACGGACCGCGCAGTCGACCTCGTCTCGCCGCACGCCGACGACCTCGCACTCCAGAGCCCGGCCGTGACCATCGGTCACGTCCACCGGCTCGCCGGGGCGCAGCCTGCGCACGGTCGCGGCGTGCCGGCCCTCCGGCCCGGTCAGGGTGAACCGATCACCGGCGGGCAGCGGCGATAGCCAGAACAACGGGCTGGTCAGCGACGTTCCTCTCCGCGGCGGGCCGGGAGGCCGCGGCTAACGACCGCGCCGGGAGCCGCGGCGGCGGAACAGCCCGCTCCCGCCGCCCGAGGAGCCGCCCACGATCGCGGGCGCCTCCTCCTCCCGCAGCTTGGCGAGCTCCCGCAGCAGGCGCTCCTGCTCGGCGTCCAGCTTCGTCGGCGTCTCGACGTTGATGTGGATGTGCAGATGGCCGCGGCCGGCGGCACGCAGGTGGGGCACTCCGCGGCCGGCGAGGCGGATGACCTCGCCGGGCTGCGTACCCGCCTTCACCGCGATCGTCTCGGTACCGTCCAGGGTCTCCAGGGTGGCGGAGGTTCCCAGCGCGGCCGAGGTCATCGGGAGGGGCAGCTCGCAGTGCAGGTCGTCGCCCTCCCTGGTGAAGACCGGGTGCTGGCGCTCGGAGACCTCGACGTAGAGGTCGCCGGGCGGCCCGCCGCCGGGACCGACCTCGCCCTCACCGGACAGCCGGATGCGCATGCCATCCTCGACGCCGGAGGGGATCTTCACGGTCAGCGTCCGCCGCTTGCGGACACGCCCGTCCCCGCCGCAGTCCCGGCAGGGATGCTCGATCAGGGTCCCGGTTCCCGTGCAGCGCGGGCACGGGCGGGAGGTCACCATCTGGCCGAGGAACGATCTGGTGACCTGCTGGACCTCACCGCGGCCGGCGCACGTGCCGCAGGTCGACGGGTGGGTGCCGGGGGCCGCCCCGGCACCGCTGCAGGTCGAGCACACCGCGGCGGTGTCGACGGTGATCTCGTGGGTGGCGCCGAAGGCGGTCTCGGCCAGGTCGAGCTCGATGCGCAGCAGCGCGTCGTTGCCACGGCGGACCCGCGAGCGCGGCCCGCGGTTCGCCCCGCCACCGAAGAAGGCGTCCATGATGTCGCCGAGGCCACCGAAGCCGGCGCCGAACGGCGAGCCGCCGCCACCGCCGCCGGGCGCGAGCGGGTCGACACCGTTATCGACCAGCTGACGCTTCTCCGGGTCGGACAGCACCTCGTAGGCAGCCGTCACTCCCCGGAAGCGTTGCTGCGCTTCGGGATCAGGGTTCACATCCGGATGCAGTTCCCGGGCAAGCTTGCGGTAGGCCCGCTTGATCTCGTCGTTCGACGCGTCTCGACGCACGCCGAGAACAGCGTAGTAGTCCACGGCCATCAGTCGGCACCCAAGAGTTCACCCACATATTTGGCGACGGCCCGGACGGCCGCCATCGTCCACGGATAGTCCATCCGCATCGGCCCCACGACGCCCATGCCGCCCAGGGCGAAAGGTCCGCGGCCGTAGCCCGTAGCCACCACCGCGGTCGACCGCAGAGCATCGACGTCTGTCTCTCGACCGATGCGTACCGTTACAGTACCGGTCTCCCGAGCAGACCCGATGAGCTTCATCAACACGACCTGCTCCTCGAGCGCCTCCAGGATCGACCGCAGCGAGTCCGCGAAGTCGACCGTGGCCCGGGTGAGGTTCGCCGTGCCGGCCATCGCGACGCGCTCCTCCTGGCGCTCGACCAGGGCCTCCAGCACCGCGCCGGTCATCGTGGTCACACACGGCCGCAACTCCGGGCGCGTCCGGTCGGACAGCGCGATCACCACGTCGGAGGCCTCCGCGAGGCGCTGCCCGACGAGGTCACGGTTCAGCGTCAGACGGAGCTCACTGGCGATCTCGTCATCCACCGGCGTAAGGCTGTCGATGATGCGCTGCTCGACCCGGCCGGTGTCCGTGATGATCACCATGAGGAGCCGGCGCGGCCCGAGCGTCACCACCTCGATGTGGCGCACGCTGCTACTCGACAGCGAGGGGTACTGCACCACCGCGACCTGCCGGGTGAGCTGGGCGAGCAGCCGGACGGAACGGCGCACCACGTCGTCGAGGTCGACCGCGCCCTCCAGGAAGCTCTGGATGGCGCGCCGCTCGGCCCGGGACAGCGGCTTGACCCCGGACAGGCGGTCCACGAACAGGCGGTAGCCCTTGTCCGTCGGGATCCGGCCCGCGCTGGTGTGGGGCTGCGTGATGTAGCCCTCTTCCTCGAGCGCGGACATGTCATTACGCACCGTCGCAGGCGAGACGCCGAGGCTGTGACGCTCCGCCAGCGCCTTGGAGCCCACTGGCTCGTTGCTCAGGACGAAGTCCTCCACGATCGCTCGAAGAACCTCTAGGCGCCGATCCTCCAACACGTGGTCGCACCCCCTTCGGCGAGCGGGACGTGGCCGGGCCACGATGTGTGTCCCAGCGGCCACCGGTCTGGCACTCGGCCACGGCGAGTGCCAAGTGTAGCCGCCGCTCCCGCTCGAGGCACAAGACATCAACCGGCCCGCAGCCGGTTGCCGAGGCACGGCGCCAACCCTCCACAGAACGCCCACCAGCTCCAGCGCGTTCCGCCCCGGCGCCGGCGGCGCCGGTCAGGTCGGCAGCAGCGCCCGCACCACCGTGTCGGTGAGCAGCCGACCCCGCCTGGTGAGGCGAATCCGCCCGTGCTCGAGCCCACCGGCCTCCACCAGCCCGGAGTCGACCAGCTCACCCGAGGCGGCCCGGCCGGCATCGTCGAGCTCGCCGACGTCCAGCCCGTCGGCGAGGCGGACCCGCAGCATCACCCGCTCCACCCGGCGGGTGTCCTCGTCGAGCTCCTCGCGGGCCAGGGCCGGGCTGCGGTCCGCGCCCAGCCTGGCGGCGTACTCGGCGGGATGACGCACGTTCCACCAGCGCACGCCGCCCACGTGGCTGTGCGCGCCTGGGCCGAAGCCCCACCAGTTGTCCCCGTGCCAGTAGCCGAGGTTGTGCCGGCACCGCGCGGCGGGCTCCCGCGCCCAGTTGCTGATCTCGTAGTTCGTCAGCCCGGCGGCACCGAGCAGATCGTCCGCCAGCAGGTAGCGGTCGGCCAGCAGGTCGTCGTCGGGCTCGAGCAGCTCGCCCCGGCGCACCCGACGGGACAGCTTGGTCCCCTCCTCCACGGTCAGCGCGTATGCGCTCACATGATCTGGACCAAGCGCCACCGCTGCCCGCAGGCTGGCCTCCCAGTCGGCCTCGGACTCGCCAGGCGCACCGTAGATGAGGTCGAGGCTGACCTGGTCGAAGCCGGCCTTGCGGGCCCAGCGCATCACCTCCGACACCCGACCGGGGGTGTGTCGCCGGTCCAGCGCCGCCAGCACGTGCGGTCGGTCACTCTGCATGCCGAAGGAGATCCGGGTGAACCCGGCGGCCCGGAGCTGCTCGAGCTGGGCCGGGTCGACCGACTCCGGATTCGCCTCGGTGGTCACCTCGACATCGGGCGCCAGCCCGAACTCGGCGGCGAGCGTGCGCAGCACTCGGGCGAGATCGTTCGCCGGCAGCAGTGTCGGGGTGCCGCCGCCCACGAAGACGGTGGACAGCGCCGGGGTGTCCGTCGGGAGCAGCCCGCGCGCGAGCCGGATCTCCTGGACGGCGATGTCGACGAAGGTCGTCAGGCCCACCGAGGAGATCAGGGCGCCACCGAGATCGGCCGCCGTGTAGGTGTTGAAGTCACAGTAGCCGCAGCGCGCCGCACAGTACGGGACGTGCACGTACGCCCCGAACGGTCGCCCGGCCACCTCGGTCAGCGAGGCGACGGGCAACGCGCCGTCGTCGGGCGCGGGTGCCCCGTCGGGAGGCATTTGTGGCATGCCCCCAGTGTGCCCCCAACCGATGGGTTTACGGCAACGCAATGTTTGTCAAGCGCACGAGCGAGCCGGACCTGGCCACGCTAGGACCACACGTGGATAACCCCGAACGCACACCCTTGGGGTGACCCGGTTGACCGTGATGTTTTGCCCTTGTTGTGGCAGAGCGGAGGATTATGGGCAAGACATCGTGGACCGGTCGACCCCGGTGCGAAAAGATCCCTTCATGGACGATGACGTCAGGGCCCTCCTGGAGACGATCTCCGAACTGCTCCCGCCCCGGACCACTGTGTATCGTTCCAGCGCCGCCGCGTCCGCCGAGGGCTATCCCCTCGTCGAACCGGTCACCGAGCCGATCCCGCTGCCCGTGGCGCTGCCGGCGAGCTGACGGCCGGGATCCCCGGACCGGCAGGCGCTCCCCCGGCCTGGCCGGCCGGGGCCGATCGCGTTCGAGTGGCCCGAAGGTGCCCTACTTGCCTGGGGTCGCCTTACCGGTGTCCGTGGACAGCGCCGCGATGAACGCCTCCTGCGGCACCTCGACGCGCCCAATCGTCTTCATCCGCTTCTTGCCCTCCTTCTGCTTCTCCAGGAGCTTCCGCTTGCGGGTGATGTCACCGCCATAGCACTTGGCGAGCACGTCCTTACGGATGGCGCGGATGTTCTCGCGGGCGATGATCCGGGCACCGATCGCCGCCTGGATCGGCACCTCGAACTGCTGGCGGGGAATGAGCTCGCGCAGCTTCGTGGTCATCGATACACCGTACGAGTAGGCCTTCTCGCGGTGGACGATCGCCGAGAAGGCGTCCACCGTCTCGCCCTGCAGCAGGATGTCCACCTTGACCAGATCGGCCAGCTGTTCGCCGGCGGGCTCGTAGTCGAGGCTGGCGTAACCACGGGTCCGGGACTTCAACGAGTCGAAGAAGTCGAAGATGATCTCACCGAGGGGCAGGGCGTACTTCAGCTCGACCCGGTCGCTCGACAGGTAGTCCATCCCGCCCAGCACCCCGCGCCGGCCCTGACACAGCTCCATGACCGCGCCGACGAACTCGGTCGGCAGCAGCAGCATCGCCTCCACCATCGGCTCGTGGACCTCGGCGATCTTACCGCCCGGCCAGTCGCTCGGGTTGGTGACGGTGAGCTCGGAGCCGTCCTCCATCACCACCCGGTACACGACGTTCGGCGCGGTGGAGATCAGGGTGAGGTTGAACTCCCGCTCCAGCCGTTCCCGGACGATCTCCAGGTGAAGCAGGCCGAGGAAGCCGCACCGGAACCCGAAGCCCAGGGCGGCCGACGTCTCCGGCTCGTAGGTGAGGGCGGCGTCATTGAGCTGAAGCTTGTCGAGCGCCTCGCGCAGCGCCGGGTACTCGCTCCCGTCGATCGGGTAGAGGCCGGAGTAGACCATCGGCAGCGGGTCACGGTAGCCACCGAGCGCCTCCACCGCCGGCCGCCTGCTGGTCGTGATCGTGTCGCCGACACGCGCCTGCCGGACGTCCTTCACCCCGGGGATCACATAGCCGACCTCGCCCACCGACAGCGAGCCGGTCGGATGCGGGTCGGGGGAGATCACGCCGACCTCGAGCGTCTCGTGGCTCGCGCCGGTCGACATCATCAGGCAGCGGTCCCGGGTGGTCAGGGTGCCGTCGATGACGCGGACGTAGGTGATGACGCCGCGGTAGATGTCGTAGACGCTGTCGAAGATCATGGCGCGGGCCGGGCCGTCCGGGTCGCCGACGGGCGCCGGCACCTTGCGGACGATCTCGTTGAGCAACTCCGGCACACCCTGGCCGGTCTTGCCCGACACCCGCAGCACGTCGTCCGGGTCGCAGCCGATGATCGACGCGATCTCCTCGGCGTACTTCTCTGGCTGGGCCGCCGGAAGGTCGATCTTGTTGAGCACGGGGATGATCGTGAGGTCGTTCTCGATGGCGAGGTACAGGTTGGCGAGGGTCTGCGCCTCGATTCCCTGCGCGGCGTCGACCAGCAGCACCGCCCCTTCGCACGCGGCGAGCGATCGGCTCACCTCATAGCTGAAGTCGACATGCCCGGGCGTGTCGATGAGATGCAGGATGTAGTCCCCGCCGTCGTCGGCCTGCCAGGGCAGTCGGACGCTCTGGGCCTTGATCGTGATCCCGCGCTCGCGTTCGATGTCCATCTTGTCGAGGTACTGCGCGCGCATGTTGCGCGCCTCGACGACGCCGGTCACGCCGAGCATCCGGTCGGCCAGGGTCGACTTGCCGTGGTCGATATGCGCGATGATGCAGAAGTTACGGATCATCGAGGGATCGGCGCCGGGCGCCAGGTGCGGGGCTGCGGACACGCGGAGAGTTCTCGTTTCGCTCGCGGTGGTCACGGGAGCGGTCCCGTGCCGAGATCAGGGTGCGGGCCTTCACCTACATCGTGCTCGCCTTCATCGTGCCAGGAGCCGGCACGCAACGGCTCCGGGCACTGGCCGACGCCGGGTTTGATAATCTGAGTGCCGCCCGGGTGGAGCCGCTCGGGTGGGCCACATTGTCGTCCCTTCGCGCCTCAGGCCGGTCCACGGCCTGTGTGGCGTCGGACCCGACCAAAGTGGCAGGCTCTCCCGGCCCGGTACCCAGGCCGCCGAGCGCGGCCCACGGCCCCGTGACATGATGTGTCCGCACCATCCCGACTCGACAACCCAGAGGTTCCTTCGCGTGGCCAACATCAAGTCGCAGATCAAGCGCAACCTCACCAACGAGAAGCGGCGGCTGCGCAACAAGGCGGTCAAGTCCGAGCTCAAGACCCACGTCCGCCGGTTCCGTGAGGCGGTTGAGGCGGGTGACGCCGCGCGCGCTGGCGAGACGCTGCAGATCGCTTCCCGCAAGCTGGACAAGGCTGTCAGCAAGGGCGTGATCCACTCGAACCAGGCCGCAAACCGTAAGTCGGCTCTGGCTGCCGCGCACGCGAAGCTGACCTCCAACTGACTCACCGCGGCTTAGCCGGGGCCTGATTGGGCTCCGGCTTTTCTGCGTGCCCCAGCTGAGTGCCGCGTCCTGTTGGCCGCGTGATCCTGGGCTTCGACGTGCGCTGCCCTGACGGGCCCCGCACGGGCCAGCCGGTCACCTGAGCGCCGCGACCGCCCTCATCGTGGGATCGCCGCGTCCGTACGAGTGGTCTCGTGCGCGGGACCACCATTCGGTCTGAGTAGGCGTTCGAGCCCCTCGTGGTACGCGACTGCCACGGCCACCCCCGCAGGCAGGACCAGCACCACCCAGGCGCTCGCCAGATCGCCGAGGGCCACGACGATGGTGAGCAACGCGGTCACCGTCGTCAGTGACGCACGCATCCAGGCCGCTGGCAGCACGCGCAGCCGGAACCATCCGCCGGGTGGCAGTACCTCCCCCGCCGCGCCACCGTCCACCGCCAGGCCATCGTCCACCGCCAGGCCATCGTCCATCGAAGCCGCGTCTGACGGCGAGGCCGCGTCCGGCTTCGCGGGCGGGTCCGGCATCGAGGGCGGTTGGCTCATCGCCGTCCCCCGCGATGCTCACGATCCCGTGGGAGTGCGCGAGCTGTGGCCACCTCACGCAGGAGTTTCTCCAGCGCGTAGTCAGCATTGACGGACGCGCCCTTCACGCCGGCGTCCGCCGTGGCCGCCGCGCGCAGCGCCACGCCGAGACCGGGGTCCGACCACGCCCGGACCGCCCGCTGCGCCTTCTCGACCTTCCAGTCGGGCATGCCCAGCGCGCGGGCCAGATCCCACTTGCTGCCCGGCCCCGCCGATCCGACCCTGGCGAGGTCCCGCAGCCCGCCGGCGACCGCGCTGGAGATCAGCACCGCCGCTGTTCCGCCCGCGAGCGCCTGGCGCAACAGGGTCAGCGCCTGCGGCAGGTCGCCGCCGATGATCGCGTCGGCGACCGCGAACCCGCTGGCCTCGGCCCGCCCACGGTGAAACCGGCCGACGGCCGCCTCGTCGAGCAGGCCCCCGTCGGTGTCCGCGACCAGCTGGTCGCAGACCGCGGCGAGCTCACGCAGGTCACCGCCCACCGCGTCGAGCAGTGCGCGCACGGCGCCATCGCTGATGCGACCGCCGAGGCGGCGGACCTCGGCCACGACGAAGTCATGCCGGTCGCGCGCCTTGGTGATCTTCGCGGCGGGAACGACGCGGGCTCCCGCGGCCTTCATCGCGTCCGCGAGTTTTCGGTTCTTCACACCACCGCTGTGCACGAGGACGAGAACGACGTCGTCCAGCGGCCGGGCCAGATAGGACAGCAGCGCGTCCCGCAGCTCCTCCCCGAGATCCTGCACACCCCGCACGATCACGACCCGCCCACCCCCGAACATGGCGGTCGCGCCGAGGTCGACCAGGTCCGCGTCGGTGAGTTCGCCGGCCGCCCGGTCGACGACCTCCACCTCGGGGTCCTGTCGCCGGGCAGCCTCGATCACTTCGCGGACGGCGCGCCCGACGAGGAGGTCCTCGTCGCCGGTGACGAGAACGAGCGGGGAAGGCGTGGATGCGGCCACCCGGGCAGCATGTCACGATCCGTCCGCCGCCCGTTGGCGCACCACCGTGATGTCCGCCTGTCCCGTGGTCGGGCGACCGGCGCCGGGCCGCGCACCAGGCGGCGGGCACCCGCGGGTCGCCGGGTCGGCGACGTCCGCGGCGCCTGGCCCGACGACGGCGAGCGCGCCGTCACGGTCGGTCCGGCCCACAGCCACGCCGGCCCGCGCGAGCGCGCGAAGGGTCGACACGGCCGGGTGGCCATAGTCGTTCCCGGCTCCGACGCTGATGAGGGCGTAGCGGGCTCCGGCCGCGGCGAGGAACCGGGGCTCCTGGTTGGCCGAGCCGTGATGGGGAACCTTGAGCACATCCGCGCGCAGCTCGGGCGACCCTGCGGGCCCTGCCAGCAGCAGGCGCTGGGCGACGGCCTCGACGTCACCGGTGAGCAGGATCCGCGCGCCGCCCACCCGCGCGGCGATCACCAGGCTGTCATTGTTCGGGTCGCTGTCGGTACCGTGCAGCGTGGTCCGCGGGCCGAGCACGGACCAGCAGGCTCCACCAACCTGGCCGACGGATCCCACCGCCGCGGCCCGCAGTGGTACACCCGCCTGCCCGGCCCATCGACGCACCAGCCGCCACTGGCCGGCCGGCTCGCGAAGCGGGCCGACCAACACCTCCCCCACCGGTAGCCGGCCGAGCACACCGGGCAGGCCGTCCACGTGATCAGCATGCAGATGACTCAGGATGACCACCGGTAGTCGCCGCACACCGAGCTCGTGCAGGCAGCGCTGGAGCAGGCGCGGGTCCGGCCCGGCGTCGACGAGAACGCCGCTACCCGGTCCGGTCCGCAACACCAGTGCGTCGCCCTGGCCGACGTCGCAGGCGACCACACTCCAGCCGGGTGGCGGCCAGCCGACGAGCCGGTCGACGACGACGCAGCGGGCCAGTAGCAGTCCGGCGAGTGCCGCGGCGGCGACCCGGCGGCCCCGCCGTCGACGAGCCGCCGCCACGCTGGCCACCACGACCACCGCGGCCGAGACCGCGCCGGGGGTCCCACCCGGCCAGCGCAGCGTCGCCGCCGGCAGCGCCGCACCCTGATGCGCTACCTCGACCAGCCACCAGCAGGGCAGGCCGGCGGCCTGAGCCAACCCGTGGGCCAGCGGCGGCGCGGGCACGGAGACGGCCAGAGCCAGCACACCCAGGATCGTCGCGGCTGGGACCGCCGGCGCCGCCAGAATGTTCGCCGGGATGGCGATGAGGCTCACCCCGCCGCCGATCCACGCGATCAGCGGCGTACAGGCGACCTGCGCGGCAGCCGCGACCGCCAGCACCTCGGCGAACCGCTCGGGCAGCCGCCGGGCGAGTGAGGTGCGCCAGCCCGGCGCCAGGATGATCATTCCCGCGGTCGCCAGGACGGACAGCGCGAACCCGACCGACACGGCCAGCCTCGGCACGGCCAGCACGAGCAGCGTCACGCTGGCGGCCAGCGCCGGCAGTACCGCCCGCGGGCGCCCGGTGGTGACCGCCGCCAGCCCGATGAGCCCCATCACCCCGGCGCGCAGCACGCTCGGCGACGGTCGGGCGAGGAGGACGAAGGCGAGCAACGCGCCCGCGCCCGCCGCGCCGCGCAGCCGCAGCCCCCGTCGGGCCCAGGCCGACACCAGGACCGCCGTCGCCGTGATGATGGCCACATTGCCGCCGGAGACCGCGGTCAGATGGGTCATCCCGGCCCGGCGGAAATCCGTCCGGAGGTCCTCGTCGAGACCCGACAGATCGCCGACGACGAGGGCCGGCAGCAGGCCTCGTCGTGGCTGCGGGAGACCATCGGCCGCTGTACGCAACCCCAGCCGGAGCCGGCCGGCGATCCGTTGCACGGCGCTCGGCCGCCCGACCGACTCCGGTCCGTCGCTGACCAGCACGACCGCGGCGACGGAGGGATCGGACCTGGGTGCGGTGAGGCGCCCAGACACTGTCAGGCGCTGGCTGGGCAGCAGAGCGCCCCAGCCCGCGCCACGGCCGAGCAGCACCACCGGCGCGTGCGCGCGCACGACCACTCCTCCCACGGTGGCGGACTCCAGCCGCGCCGCGGCGACGAACAACGGTCCGGCCCGCGTGGCGGAGGTCGTGCCGCCCATCGCCGGCCGCGGATCGTCCGTAAGTACCACCGACATGGTGCCCGCCGCTCCCCCGCGGACGAGGCCGGCGAGCGGGCCATGGTCGCCGGGGCGCGTCGCCAGGCCGCCGGAGAGGATGCCGGCGGCGAGGAACGCGGCCGAGGTGGCCACGACGGCGATCACGGCGGGCAGGCGGTCGCTGTCCGGAGCAGCCGGCCCGCCCGACCCGTGTTCAGTGCCGTCGGGAGCGCGAGATCGAGACCGGATGACCACCCGGGTGCGGACCACCAGCAGGACTGGCACCGCGATGGTCACAGCGCCCGCCAGGACCAGCGCGGCACCCGGCATGGTCCAGTTCACCGAAGCCGCGGCGCCAGCCCAGGCGGCCAGCGCCGGGACGCCCAGCCGAGCGTCGAGTGGCGCGGCCGGATCAGGGCGTTCGGGCAGCGACAGAGCTGTCTCCATGCCCACGGCGACCACGGGTTCAGACCCGGACCAGGGGCAGGAGATCGGCGAGACGCCTGTCGCCCACCCCCGTGACCTCACCGAGCTGGTCCGCAGACCGGAACGGCCCGTGGGCCGTCCGCCATTCCACGATCCGCTGCGCCAGCACCGGGCCGACGCCGGGCAGCCCGTCGAGCTGCTCGACGCTGGCATTGTTGAGATCGATCGGATCGCCTGCGGTACCGCCTACGACCGCGCCGCCGGTACCGCCACCCGCCGACGCGGACACCGCGGCCGCGGGCGGCGGCCCTGGTCGGCCGTCGACGAGTATCTGCTCTCCGTCGACCAGCACCCGGGCCAGGGCGATCCCGGTGGTATCCGTTCCGGGCAGTGCTCCCCCGACCCGGTCGATCGCGTCGATCACCCGTGAGCCGGCTGCCAGCCGAACCACGCCGGGACGACTCACCCGCCCCGCGACGTCGACCACCACCTCGCCTACCCCGGCTGACCTGCCGACAGCGGTGGGCGCAGGCGAATCACCGCGGGATGGGGCCACGGCCGGGTCACCCGAGGCGGCGATCGGCGGGACAGCGGCCGCCGACACGGTGGCCGGGGCACTCACGGCAACCGGACGGTGCCGCCAGGCCAGCCACGTCGTCGTGACCGCTGCGGCGAGCGCCACCATCGCGAGGACCAGGGTGGCGCTCGCAGCCGGCGTCACCACCGCTCCCCGCAACCCCGCCGGCAGACGATCGGCCAGCCGTTGCCGGATCACGCGCAAGCTGCCCGCGATGGCTGGGCCGGCGTCCGCACCGCGCCGATCGTCGGCCGGGTCGAGGGAACCGCCGCCACGTCCGGCCGCACCCTCGACCACCCTCCGCCCGCGGCCACGCAACCGGGACTCGAGGTCGCCAAGGTCCTCCGTGCCGTCCAGGGTCTCGGTCTCGGTCTCGGTCTCGGTGTCGATGGCGGTCCCGGTCCCCGTCCCGGTCCCGGTCCCGGTCCCGGTCCCGGGGTCAGGGTCAGGGTCGGCGGTGGGCCCGCGGGCAGAGGAGGCGCGCAGCAGGTCAGTGCGCGGGACTCGGGCGGGCGGCGCGTCGTGGGTACCGCGGTCGCCTCGCTCGGCGGCGTGCTCGTCCGCCCAGGCTGGCCCCAGAAACGCCAGATCGTCGGCCCGCGGCTCGTCATCGGCGGCAAAGAAGCCCTCACGCACCCGCAGCCGGGTGTCCACCGGATCCGTGAAGATGCCGGGCGGAGCCGCTGCCGGAGTGGGTGGAAGCGAGTCGGGTGGGCGTCGCGACGGTGTCGGGCACCCGGGTCCTGGGGTGTTTGTAACCATGAGGTGGACCGTAGAAGGGACGGCGCGCCAGCGGCAGGGCCCACGTTCGCCCTGTGGACAGAGCGACGATATCCACAGGCCGGGAGCCGAGGATCCAACCAACCCCGTCGGCCCGGTACGGTCGCGTCAGACGGTCGAGGGCCACGGAATACCCGGCGGAGCCCCGCGTTGGACTGGCAGTAAATTGCGCGTGCAACCATCTGCGAGCGCGCCTCTTCCGGGGGAACGTCGCAGGGAACCTGCCCACCATCCACAACTTGGAGGACCCGATGACGGCTCCCACGACGGACCTGACCAGCCTGACCGGAACCTGGTCGATCGACCCGGCGCATTCACGGATCGGCTTCGCCGCGCGCCATGCGATGGTCACCACCGTGCGCGGACAGTTCTCCGCCCTGGAGGGCTCACTCAACCTCGACGGTGCTGAGCCGACCGCCTCCACCGCCACCGTCACCATCCAGACGGACTCGTTCTCCAGCGGCGTCCCGGATCGGGATGGTCACGTGAAGTCCGCGGACCTCCTCGACGTCGCGGCCTACCCGACGATCACCTTCGTCAGCACCGGTGCCGCCGCCGGCAAGGGCGACGACGAATACGTGCTGACCGGCGACCTGACGATCCGCGGGGTCACCCAGCCGGTCGACATCGACATCGCGTTCGAGGGCAGCTCCAAGGACCCGTTCGGCAACGTCCGCGCCGGCTTCACCGGGGCGACGACGCTGAACCGCAAGGACTTCGGCCTCACCTTCAACGCCGTGTTGGAGACCGGCGGTGTACTGATCAGCGACAAGGTGAAGGTCGAGCTGGACATCTCCGCGATCAAGGCATCCTGACCCTGCCAAGGGGGATCGGCAACGTCGCTGTGGCCCGCCGGGGGGACGTCGCTGTTCCCGCACGGACCACGGCGGTAGGGTCCAGACGACTACGACATTCTGGAAGCATTACCGGGAGGTCCGCCGATGCGCGTGAGCGTCGACTTCGACCGTTGCGCGAGCAGTGGAACATGTGTCCGGCTAGTTCCTGACATCTTCGAGATCCGCGATGACGGTTACCTCTATCTCCTGCAGGAGGAACCGGACGAGTCACGGACAGACGATCTTCAGGAAGCTGTCGAGTGCTGTCCGACCGAGGCGATCAGCATCAGTGAAAGCTGACCGTTGCTAGATCGGCACGCGTAGTACACCGGCCGGCGCCGCATCCGACGTGGAACGTCTACAGCGGATACGGCGCCACACGCCGGGTATTCCCCTCCCAGCGGACCCGCGCAAGCTCGCGGGGGTGCGCGCATGGGAGGTGCCCCGATGGCAACGATCTACCGGCAGCAGCGGCAAGACGCCACGCCCAGCGCGCTGTGGCCTGCCCTTCTCGCTCTCGGCGCGGCCGTCACCGTCCTTGGGCTGTTGCTCATCACCAATCCGTTCGCGACCGCCGGGGCACTGGCCGTGCTCGCAGGGATCGCGCTGATCCTGTCCGGGATCGGCGAGACGATCGCGGCAGCGCGGTCGGAGAACACGGCGACCGCCGCGTTGGTCGGCATCCTGCTCGTCCTCGGCGGAGTGGTCGTGCTGGTGTGGCCGGGAGTCACCCTGCACGTCGTGGCCGTGGTCGTCGGCACCGTTATGATCATCGGCGGTCTGGTGCGGGCGGCGATGATGCGATCATCGCGGGCGGCGCGGGGCAGTGGTTCCGGTTCAGCGGTCGGGGGCTACGCCCTTGCCGCGCTCAGCGTGGTGGTGGGAATACTCGCTCTTGTCTGGCCGGGAGCGACGATCGTGGTGCTGGCGGTTCTCTTCGGCATCCAGCTGATCGTCGCCGGCGTGGCGGAGATCGCGCTGGCGCTGGCGCTGCGGCCGCACCTGCAGCATCGGTCCTGACTTCGGCGGGATCGGACCCGTGGCGGTGCCGCGCCGGCCGCGCCACAGGAGCGCGACATCCACCCGGTCGGGAATCAGGCGAGGACGCGTTCCCGCCAGAGTCGTATCGACTCCGCACTGGCCCCGTGCTCCAGAAGCCAGCCGGCGACACCGCCCGGATGCCCGCCGGTAGCGGCCAGCACCGCCTCAGCAGCCTGCGGCGAGATCCTGGTCAGTTCCCCGCCCGCCTGCGCGGAGCCGGTGCCAGGAAGTATCGCGTGGCCTCGCAGCCTGCGCAGAACGCCTGGCATGTTCGGCCCGGTAGCGGCGTAGTCATCGAGGATGTCACGCTCGATCACCCCGGCCAGGCGCAGCAGCACGGCGACGGTGACGCCGGTCCGGTCCTTGCCCGCGGCGCAGTGGATGAGCACCGGGCCGGGCGCCTCGGCGACGAGGTTGACGATCTGCGCGATCTGCGGCGCCGCGTACGTCACCATCACCTGGTAGAGCGCACCGAGGCCGCGCTCGATGGCGCTTGCCGTGGCGGCCGAGTGGTCGGCGGTGGGTCGGTCGCCGAAGAGCGGAATGACCACGACGGTGGCGCCGAGGGCCACGAGCGGATGCGGGTCAGTTCCCCGTTCGATCGCGGAGCGCAGATCGATCACCGTGCGAGGCGGCCAGGTCAGGTCTGACGGAGCCGCATCCCCGATTCTCGGCATCTCGCTGCGGTAGAGCACCCCGGCACGGGTACGCCGGCCGTCATCGGTCGGCAGACCGCCGACATCCCGCAGGTTGACCAGCCCGGAGACGTCCGGCGGAGCCGGCGCCTCCAACGGCACCGCGTCCGCGTCGCCGGGGGTACCTGGATCGGTTACGGACGTCATGAGTTCCTCCTCCGGCCGGGCCGGAATGCTCGACAACACCTACCGTTCAACCGCCAGGACGGTCACATTGCGCCCCCGGAGCGAGGCCCGACGTCGGCACCCGCCGGCTCGGCCCGTGAGCCGGCGTTCCCGGTCGGGCCGCCACCCGGCGCCCGCCGGTACGCACCATACTTACCGAACCGTGCATGATCCCGCGCCTATCGCCCGATGGGCATCACGCTCTCACCCGGCGTGGGCCGCGGAATCCGCCCTGGTCAGCACGCCGTCACCGCCGCGCTCGAACCCCGCCAGGTCCACCGGCTCGGGCGTCGCGGCCACACCCTGCGGACCACCGGCGAGGCTGTCGAGGGCCACCGCCGACGGCCCGCCAACCGCCGCGATCGCCTCCGCCACGGCGGGATCGAGATCGACCGGATCGGACAGGTGCGACCCCTTGTTACGCACGTTGCCCACGTCCGCCGCGACCGGATGCGCCGTTGCCACTCCGGCCGGGGCCGGGCGCAGCAGCGGTTCCAGCGCGGCCCGGTCAGCGGTCGGGTCGAGCCAGCGGTCCCAGGCCGACATCGGGAGAATCACCGGGGACCGGTCGTGCAGGAAGGCCAGTCCCTCGGCCGCGCCGGTGGTGAGAATCGTGAAGGTCACCAACGGCTCGCCGCCCTTGCGCCAGACCTCGTAGAGCCCGGCGAACGCGAAGATCCCACCGGTCGCCGGATGCCCCGCCGGGTGCACGTAGAACGGCTGCCCGCGGCGGCCACCCCCGTCGGGGTGGAACCACTCGTAGAAGCCGGTGGCAGGCACCAGACAACGGCGGGACGCGTACGCCGAGCGGAACGCCGGCTTGGTGGCGGCCGTCTCCGCCCGGGCATTGATCATCTTGGCGCCGATCGAACGGTCCTTCGCCCAGGACGGCACCAGCCCCCAGGCCGCCAGGCGCAGGGCACGCCCGCCGGCGCGCCCGGGGCTATCCGGGGCATCGGTCGTCGTGGCCGCCGGCCCGCTCCCGGTCGCCACGACGACCGGCATCGTCGAGGTGGGAGCGACATTGTGGTTCTGCGCGATCCCACCGTCGGTCTCGTCCCGTGCGGACATCGCCGCGACGAGATCATCGGCCTTCAGTTTCTGCGTGTAGCGCCCGCACATGACGCCAGTGTCGCAGCCAGGTCCGACACTTCCGGCCACCGCGATGCACCGGTACCCACGGACCGGCCGAGCAGCACATCGACCGAGCAGCACATCGACCGAGCAGGACCTCAGCCGAACAGCGCCACGGCCCCACCAGCCGTGCAGGCCAGGCCGATCAACCCGAACAGGCCGACCCAGAAGACTCCGGTCAGCCCGGTGAGCCGGGCGAGCTGGTCGGGGTCCGAGTCCCGGGCCCGCCGCCGGCGGCGCTGGCGCTGCACCTCGACGACTGGTCGCAGTGCACCCAGCAGCAGGAAGCAGGCGATGTAGGCCGCGAAGCCGGCGCGTGCGGTGGGCGGCGCGAACCACGAGATCCCGAGAATCGCCGCGGTGCTCACCAGCAGCGAGACGACCCCGAAGCCATTGCGGATCACGATGAGCATCGCCAGCAGCAGCGCGACGCAGAGCTGGAGAACCAGGCTCGTGCGGCCGGTGGCGAGCAGTCCAGCGGCACCTAGCCCGAGCAGGGACGGGGTCGGGTAGCCGGCGGCGACCGTGGCGATCACGCCCGGACCGGTCGGCCGACCCGAGGAGACCGTGACTCCGGAGGTGTCCGAGTGCAGGCGGACGCCGGCGAGGCGCCGGCCACTCACCACCGCGGCCAGGGCATGCCCGCCCTCGTGCGCAATCGTGATCACATGCCGGGCGATCGGCCACACACGGTCACTGAGCACGGTCATCGCCGCGAGGACGGCAGCGACCACGAACACCCAGCGCGGCGGATCCGGCTGCGCCTCGAGACCACGCCGCAGGATGTCCATCCGATCCGCTCCCTCCACCAGGTCGGCCGGCCCGAACCCACCGACCGCCGCCGACCGGCGGCCCGGACCGGTCGCCCGCGACGACACCGCCGCCACGGGTACTGCCAGGAACTGCGAGCGCAAGATCGCCGTTCCCGACATCATCCGTCTTCGGCGTCCATGTCCGTTGGCACATCATCGGTCCTGAAGGTGCGACCAGCCGACGGCGCCCCGGTATGAGACCAGTCGGCTGGCCGACGCACCGCATCCCACCGGCGGGTCGCGCGGCGGTAGTGTCGGCACCGGACGGGGGCCGACCGTGGAGCCGACCCGGCGGGGAAAAGCTGAGGAGTGGCCTGTCGTGGCGGAGTACGTCTACCGGCCAGTCGTCACCGTCGCGAAGGGCCTTTTCGCAGCATTGCGGCTGCGGATCGACATACAGGGCCTCGAGCACGTCCCCGCATCCGGCGGCGCCGTGGTTCTGATCAACCACGTCTCCTACCTCGACTTCGCCCTGGCAGGTCTGCCGTTCTGGCAGGCAAAGCGGCGACCGGTGCGCTTCATGGCGAAGAAGGCAGTTTTCGACCATCGGATCGCCGGCCCGCTGATGCGCGGCATGCACCACATCCCGGTGGACCGGCAGGCCGGTGCCGGCTCGCTGCGCGAAGGCCTGGCGGCACTGCGCGCCGGCGAGCTCGTCGGGGTGTTCCCGGAGGCGACGATCAGCCCGAGCTACTGCCTTGGCTCGTTCAAGTCGGGTGCGGCCCGGCTGGCCGCGCACACGAAGGTCCCCGTCATCCCCGTCATCCTCTGGGGAAGCCAGCGCACCTTCACCAAGGGCCACCCCTTCCATCTACGGGAGGCGATCGGTACCCCGGTCACGATCACGGTGGGGCGTCCCGTGTCCCATGAGGAACTCACCGACCACCGGGCCGGAACCGACGCGCTGCACAAGACGATGGCCGAGTTGCTGGACACCGCCCAGCGAACCTATCCGCGCCCCGCGCCCGGGAAGCCGGACTGGTGGCTGCCGGCTCATCTGGGCGGGTCCGCTCCGCCGCCGCCCACCGCCGAGTAAGCACGCTGTCGCCACAGCACCAAGTCCTCCGTCAAACCTGACAGGCTCTCGTCAGAGTCCTTGACCTGTCACGCGCTTCTCCGGGAATGTTGGGTCCTGATATTCGGGGCTCGCGACGATCGAGCCGGACGAAACTCGGTGGGCAGCGGTGGGACGTGAAGTGACGATGGCCGGGTCCCCGTATTTTGACGCGGATGCGGCGTTCATTGATGCACTTCCCAAAGTAGATCTGCACGCGCGACTGGTCTTTCCGGGACCGCGCCCCTCTGATCATGGATACCGGAACACGTCATCGCGGTCTGATGACGAGAGCCGATTCGCCGCCGCAGCATTTCTGACGGCACATTTGCTGGCGTCCCAGGGAGTGCGTTACGCCGAGATAACCATCACTCCGTGGAAACACGAGCGCCGGGGCGTCGATCCCGCCGTCATGTTCACCGGCCTCGACCTCGGGCGCCGGGCGGCCGAGCGGGAGGCGGGAATCCAGGTGCGATGGGTCGCCGAGGTTCCCGCCGCCGGGCCCGGGCTCCGCGCGGCGGCGGAACGGACGGTCGAGCTCGCCGTGACCCTGGGGCGCACGGCCGTCGTCGGTCTGGGGCTCGCAGTGCCGGGTCCGGGTGAACCCGGCCCGGACCTTCCCGACCTGGCAGACGTGTTCGTGGCCGCCACCGAGGCGGGGCTCGGTAGCTATCCCCACGTCTCGCCGCACGCCGGACCGAAGGCGGTGTGGGACGCCGTGACCCACCTGCGGGCCACCCGGATCGGTCACGCCTGCGGCGCCCTTTCCGAACCCGCGCTCATCGACCACCTGCGCCAGTTCGATGTCGCCGTGGAAATGTGCGCCGAGATGCCTCAGCGGTCCCGGCCGATGACCCATCCGCTGGCGCTCGCGATGGCTCACCGGCTCGCGGTCTGCCTCGGTTCGGGCGGCCTGGCACAGGCGCCGTCCTCGCCGCGGGCGGCCTACCTGGGCGCGCTGCGCGTCGCCGGTCTGCGGCGCGCGGATCTGGTCACGCTCGTCGAGACAGCGATCAGTCGGGCTGCCCTGCCGGAGACCGGACGGGCGGTGCTGCGTGGCGAACTCGCCACGACCGTGGCCGAATGGGGTACGACGGCATCGACACCGCCGGCTCAGCGGGTCGGCGGCCCCGGGTCGGCGCTGGCCCGCAGGTGCCGGAACAGCACGGTCATCACCGGCGGATCCGGGTATCGTGCGCCCGGATCATGACTAGAAGAATGGCAGGCGGAGGTATTCCGTGGGCACCGTTGGGTGGGTTGTTCTCGTGATCTGCGCCATGTCCCTGGTCGGCGCTGCCAGCCTGCTCGACCGGCGTGGCGGCCGCGCCGCGTTGCGCCGACGATTCGGGCCGGAATATGACCGGGTGGTCGCCGAGCGTGGTGGCAGGCGGGCGGCCGAGCGACATCTCACCGCTATCGCTGAACGGCGCGATGCACTTAAGATCAACGCGCTGAGTGAGAACGAACGAAAGGTCTTCACGGATCGCTGGACGAAGCTCCAGATTTCTTTCGTGGACGACCCCGTGGACGCGACGTCAAAGGCGGATTTTCTCGTCACCGACGTCCTGCGGAGCCGTGGATATCCAGCGGACAGCTTTGACGAGTGTGCGGAGCTGCTCGGCGCCGACCATCCCGGACTGGTCGGCAGTTACCGCGAGGCCCGCCGGTTGGCCACAGTGAAGTCGCCACCGGGCAGCGACGGGCTCCCACCGGACACTGAACGTCTGCGTTCCGCGTTCGTGCGCTACCGGGAGCTGTTCGGCGAACTGGTGGGAGCGGGCACCGCCGGGGCGCGGACGGGTACCGGGCGCCCCGGGTAGCGGGCGGCGAGGGCCCTCCGCCGCGGTGGGTGGACGTTGGCCCGGTCGAGATCGCCACCGTAGTGGGCCGCCACCCGATCGTCCATCAGGCGAAACCACACCGGCGGCAGGAACACGACGGGCAGCAGGGTGGCATACCCCGCCGGCAGTTGGGGGGATTCCTCGAACGAGCGAAGCGCCTGGTAACGACGGGTGGGATTGGCATGGTGATCGCTGTGGCGCTGGAGCTGGTACAACGCCAGATTGCTGATCACGGCATCGCTGTTCCAGCTGTGGCGCGGGGTGACCGCCTCGTACCGGCCGGAATCGGTTCGGGCCCGGGCGAGGCCGTAGTGCTCGATGTAGTTCACCCCTTCGAGCAGGGTGATCCCGAACAACGCCTGGGCGACGAGGAAGCCGAGTACCGCGGGCCCGAAGACCGCGGCCAGCGTGCCGAAGAGGACCGCGGTCAGCAGCCAGCCGAGCAGCACCTCGTTACGCGGCGACCAGACCCGGCCACCGCGCAGCCGCAGTCGGCGGCTTTCCAGCGCCCAGGCCGAGCGCACGCCGCCGATAACTGTCCGCGGCCAGAACCGCCAGAAGCTCTCCCCCAGCCGGGCGCTCGCCGGATCCGACCGGGTCGCGACCCGAACGTGATGGCCGCGGTTGTGCTCGACGTAGAAGTGGCCGTAGCCGGTGGCGGCGAGCATGAGCCGCGCCAGCCAGCGTTCCAGGCGCCCGCGGCGGTGGCCCAGTTCGTGTGCCGTGGTGATGCCGACTCCAGTTACCGTCCCCACGGAGATCACGGCTCCGATCCGGGCAAGCGCGGACAGGTGCCCGCTGTCCCAGGCCGATGCTCCGAGCACCAGGCCGACCCCTGCCAGTGGCAGGTAGAGGTAGGTGCATCGGCGGTAGAACCGATCGTCCTCGAGCGCCGGGAGGATTTCCGCCGGCGGATTGACCGGGTCCGGCGGGGAGGTCAGATCGAGTATCGGGACCAGCACGAAGACGAACAGCGGGGTTACCCACCAGTGCACCCCAAGGCCCGTTCGGTGCCACAGGCCGTAGCCGACGATCGCCAGCAGCGGGACGATGACAGCCGTGAGCCACATGTAGCGTTTTCCGTCGCGCCAGGCAAGACAGCCAGGCGCCGAGTAGACGGGAGCTGCCACCGATACCTCCGATCCACCGGGACGACCAGCCTGCACCGGTCGCGCCCGTCCGGCCGCGAAAACAGGCGATGGGACAGTTCGGCGGAACGACTCGTGAATCTGCCAGTCCGGCGTCGGAGATGACAACAGGATCTCCGACACATGTCACCCAAAGGACGTAACCCACAGTGATACCGGCGGGCGCGCCATCCCGGCCGCCGCATCCGCGCAGATCCCGCTCGATGACGGACTCGCCGCCCTGGGTGGGCGGCGTCATGGTCGCCACCCTGCTGTTGCCGGCCATCATTCTGATCACCTACACGCTGGTGCCGCTGCCAGGGCAGGCACGGCTGGGCAGCGGAAACTACGTGTTCGCCGGCGCCGTGTTCGCCACGAACATCCTGCTGCCTCGAGTGCTGAGGCGGGCTCGACGGCTGCGTCGCGCACGGCGCCGGGCGCACCCCGGGCCGTAGTCCGAGGCCCGCAGCACCTCGGTCCCCCGCCGACGACCGCCACCGCCACCGCCGCCGTCTGCACCTGGGCCGGGGCCGGGGCCGGGTGGAACGCACCACGACCGGTCCTGCCAGCGCCGCCGAGCTGCGACCATTGCCAGGTGTCCGCGCTGGTCGTCCTACTGGTCGGCCTGATCGCTGGCATCGTGGTCCGGCGCTGGCGCAGACCACCCGAGGGCGCTGCGGCGACGGTGAACACCTGGCTGCTCGACGTCGCGCTGCCCGCGCTCGTCCTGCACGCCATGCACGAGGTGCGGTTCCCGGGTAACCTCGCGCTCGTCCTCGCCGCGCCGTACCTGCTGTTCGCGGTGTCGATCGGGCTGTACCTGCTCGCCGCGCGCCCGCTGCGGTTGCGCCGCGACACCGTGACGGCCTTGATCGCCACCACGGCGGTGGCGAACACGAGCTTCGTCGGCTTTCCGATGGTCACCGCCTTCTACGGCGCGGGCTCGGTGCCCATCGCCGTCCTCGTCGATCAGCTCGGCTCGTTCCTGCTGCTGAACACGGTGGTCCTCAGCCTCGTCACGGTGGTGGCCGGGGCGTCGCTGCCGCGCGCGGAGCTGGCCCGGCGGGTGCTGACCGCGCCGGCGCTCATCGCCCTGGTAGCGGCCCTGGTGCTGCGGCCGGTGGGTTTCCCGGACTGGCTGGACTCCGCACTGGTCTCCCTCGGCGCCACCCTCACCCCGTTGGCGCTGTTCTCCATTGGCCTGCAGCTCGAGGTGCGTGCCGTGCGGCGCTGGTGGCGCGAGCTGGTGCTCGGTCTCGGAGTGAAGCTCGTGGTCGCGCCCGCGGTCGTGGTCGCCGTCTACGGCATCGCCGGTGGGCTCGGCGATCACGCGGTCACGATCGCGTTGTTCGAGACGGCGATGCCCCCGATGGTCGCCGGCGCACTGATCGCCGCGCGCCAGGACCTGGCCACCCCGTTGCCGAGTCTGCTGGTGGGGGTCGGGGTGCCGCTTTCGCTGGTCACCCTGCCGCTATGGTCGCTGGTCCTGGGGTCCTGACCTGGGCAGATCCTGGGCCGAACGGAATCTGATGAGAGCGCCGAGCTCACGGGCTAGGGTGAGTCACGGGCACCGGTGCGGTGTTCGGCAAGCCGCCTTACGGGCGTCTCGCCTGGCGGATGACCTTGCCGGATCGGCGGCGGTTGCGGGCGTCGGCGTCCGAGAGGAGTGGATCCAGCGGTGAGTGCGGTGCAGACGGTCGATCGTGTCGACGGGGCGGCTGTGAGCCCGGCGTCGACGTTCACCCGGTTGGGCGTGATCGGCTGCGGCCTGATGGGCTCCGGTATCGCGGAGGTGGCTGCCCGGGCCGGACTCGACGTCGCCGTCCGTGAGGTCGACAGGTCGGCGCTGTCCGCCGGGCGGTCGCGGCTGGTCGCGTCGCTGGACCGCGGGGTGCGCGGCGGCAAGCTCAGCGAGGCGGAACGGGACACGGTGCTCGGCCGGCTCACGTTCACCACCGAGATCGACGCTTTCGGCGACCGCGATGTCGTCGTCGAGGCCGTCGCGGAGAACGAGCAGGTCAAATCGGAGATCTTCGCCGCGCTGGACAAGGTCGTGAGCCGGCCGGACGCGATTTTCGCGTCGAACACGTCGTCGATTCCCATCATGAAGCTCGGCATGGCGACCTCCCGGCCGGAGCAGGTCGTCGGGATCCACTTCTTCAACCCGGTGCCCGTCCAGAAACTCGTCGAGATCGTCCCGTCCCTGCTGACCTCGGCCGAGACAGTGAACGCCGCGCAGGGTTTCGTCACCGAGCGCCTCGGCAAAGAGGTCATCCGCTCGCAGGACCGCGCCGGTTTCGTGGTGAACGCGCTGCTGGTGCCGTATCTGCTGGCCGCGGTGCGGATGCTGGAATCCGGTTTCGCCGCGGCGGACGACATCGACCGGGGTATGGTTCTCGGCTGCGCCCACCCGATGGGGCCACTGCGGCTGAGCGACCTGATCGGGCTTGACACGATCAAGGCGGTCGCGGAGTCGCTGTACGAGGAGTTCAAGGAGCCGCTCTACTCTCCGCCGCCGCTGCTCATGCGGATGGTCGACGCCGGCCTGCTCGGCAAGAAGAGCGGACGCGGCTTCCACAACTACGCGGCCTGATCCACGACCCGGCCCTGGCGGTGGGCCGACTGGCCGACACGAGCGCGAACCACGATCAGCGAGGCGGTCGCCGTGAACCCAAGTTTCAGCCTGTATCAGCTCGCCGAGGAGCATGTCGCGCTGCGTGAGGCGGTGCGCGATCTGGTCGAGAAGGAGATCGCCCCGCACGCGGCGGACGTCGACGAGCGGGAGCGGTTTCCCACCGAGGCGCTCGACGCGCTCAACCGGGCCGGTTTCGAAGCGGTCCACATCCCCGAGGAGTACGGCGGGCAGGGCGCCGACTCGATCGCGACCTGCATCGTCATCGAGGAGGTCGCGCGGGCCTGCGCGTCGAGCTCGCTGATCCCCGCGGTCAACAAGCTCGGCAGCATGCCGATCATCCTGTCGGGCTCCGAGGAGCTCAAGCGCCTCGTCCTGCCCTCGATCGCCAGCGGCGAGGCGATGATCTCCTACGCGCTGTCCGAACGGGAGGCCGGTTCGGACACCGCCTCGATGCGCGCCCGCGCCCGTCTCGACGGCGACCACTGGGTCCTCGACGGGACGAAGACCTGGATCACGAACGCCGGCGCGTCGACCTGGTACACCGTCATGGCCGTGACCGACCCGAACGCGGCCCGCAAGGTCGACGGCATCTCGGCGTTCGTGGTGCACCGCGACGACCCCGGGTTCGAGGTCGGGACCAAGGAGCGCAAGCTCGGCATCAAGGGTTCGCCCACCCGGGAGATCCACTTCACCGGCTGTACCATCCCCGCCGACCGGATCATCGGCGAGCCGGGGACCGGCCTGCGCACCGCGCTCGCCACCCTCGACCACACCCGGCCGACGATCGGTGCCCAGGCCGTCGGCATCGCCCAGGGTGCCCTGGACGCCGCGCTGAGCTACGTCCAGCAGCGCCGCCAGTTCGGCCGCGCGATCGCGGACAACCAGGCCGTCCAGTTCATGCTCGCCGACATGGGCATGAAGATCGAGGCCGCCCGTCAGCTGGTGTACATCTCCGCCGCCCGGGCGGAACGCGGCGAACCGGCGCTCGGCTTCATCTCCGCCGCCGCGAAGTGCTTCGCCTCGGACGTGGCGATGGAGGTCACCACGGACGCCGTTCAGCTGTTCGGCGGCGCCGGCTACACCCGCGACTTCCCCGTCGAGCGGATGATGCGCGACGCTAAGATCACCCAGATCTACGAGGGCACCAACCAGGTCCAAAGGGTCGTCATGGCCCGCGCGCTACTCAAAGGCTGATACCAGCCGCCGGCATCCGGATCAGTTGATGCAGGAGGAGAGCGCGGTCGTCGTCGGCACCGCGGGGCTCGCGGTCGCGCCCGGCGACGCGCCCGCCGGCCCGGCGGCGG
>NZ_JALKFU020000119.1 GCF_023242965.2 Frankia sp. AgKG'84/4 | reverse complement strand
TTTTTTTTTTTTGTGTGGGGGGGTGGGCGCGGGGGGGGGGGGGCCCCCCCCGGCGTCCACCGGGGTGGTGCGCGCGCTGAGCCGGTCAGAACGCGCCCCCGCCACGATCGCCGCGTTCTGACCGGGCCCGCGGCGTCGGATGGTCCGCGGCGGGGGGTGTGTTCTAGGCCTCGCCGCCGGTGGCGTTGTCGGTGGCGCTGAGCGTGGCACGGCGGCGCTGGCGACGCCAGGCGGCGTTCAGCCGCCACAACCGGCCGGTGACGACCGCCCCACCCAGCATGATCATGTAGACGAGGGGGGTCCAGGCGCCGCCGACGGAGGTGTGCGCGCCGTGCGTGTAGGTGAACGTCTCGTCGCTGACCAGGTAGCGGATCCCGTGCCACCGGTAGACGCCGGTGGCCTGCGGGTTCGTCGCGGTGATCCCGGCGTGGAAGGCGCTGCGTCCGACGTGGACGAGCAGTGTCATGACGACCTCGACGAGCAGGATCGTCAGGGCGGCGACCGTCCAGGACGGGCGTCGCTTGTGTTCGCCGTATTCGGCGGCGAGGTAGTCGTCGGCGAGGGTCCGCAGGTCACCGAGCTGGTGGACGGCCCGCCCGGCGCCGACGTCGGCGGCGGCCAGACGCAGGTTGTCGCGTAGTTCGCGGCGCTTGTTGATCCGGGATCTGCGCGGCAGGTCCGCGAGGCGGGTGTCCATGGTCCATACGGCGCGTTCGATGCGCGCCCGGTCGAGGAGCGTGCGTGCGCTGGTCATTCTCAGGTGTCCTTTGCTGGGGTGGGCGAGGCGGGCGGGTGGCGGACCAGGACGGGATGGACGACCGCGGCCAGTGACAGCCAGCTCGCGGTGCCTTCGGTGAGCGCCTGGGTGCCGGCGGCGGTGGGCCGGTAGTACTTGCGGGCCGGGCCGGCGTGGGAGGACACCAGCCGTGCCTGCACGCGGCCTTCGCGTTCGAGGCGGGCCAGCGCCGGGTACACGCTGCCTTCGCTGATGTCGGTCAGGCCGAGTTCGCGTAGGCGCCCGACGACCTCGTAGCCGTAGGACTCGCGTTCGGCGAGCAGGCGTAGCAGCAGCAGCGTCAGGACGCCTTTGAGGAGCTGGGGATCATGCGTCGGCGCCATGGGAGAAAACTAAGCCTGGTACTAGGTGAAGTCAAGTAGTGGGTGTGGGCAGGATGCCGGGTGGTGCGGTGGACGCGCGGTGACGGTGGGTTCCGCGGATCGCTCGCCGTGGCCGGGATGCCCGCTCGCCCCTCAGTGCTGCGGCGCCGAGGGCGGGATGACGCCGGAGGTCGGATTCGGGGCCGCGGGTGGTTGGCGGCGCAGGGTGGCGTGGATGATCAGGCCGACGGCCAGGGACCAGAAGGCGGCGCCGACACCGGCGAGAGTGATCCCGCTGGCCGCGACGACGAAGGTGACGATCGCACTCTGGCGCTCGCGAGCGTCGGCGAGGGCCGAGGCCAGCGACGAGGCGAGCGGGGCGGCCAGCGCGAGACCCGCGGCGGCGGCGGTGACCCCGGCGGGTGCCTCGGTGACGACCGTCACCAGCGCCGTGGACGCCAGCGCGAGCACCAGATAGGTCCAGCCGCACAGATACGCGATCACCCAGCGCCGCCGCGGATCGGGATACGCCTGGGGACTCGCGGCGAGCGCCGCGGTGATCGCGGCCAGGTTGATCGCATGGCCGCCGGCGCACGCGCCGAGCACGGTGCCCAGCCCCGTCACCGTCATCGACTCCCGCCAGGGAACCCGATATCCAAACGACGACATCACCGCGACACCCGGCACGTTCTGCGAGGCCATCGTGACGATGAAGAGCGGCAGCGCCAGGGACAGCACCGACGCCCCCGTCAGCGTCGGCACCGTCCACCTCACCTGGGGCAGCAGCGGCCCGCCGCCACCGCCGTGCAGGGCGAGCCAGATCCCGATCGCCACGACCGCGGCGGCGAACGCGCCGGGCACCGCCCAGCGCGGCGCGAACCGCCCCAGCGTCAGCCACACCACGACCGCCGGGGCGACGAGCGCCGGCTGCTCGACCAGTCCATGGGCGGGCGCCAGGCACAACGGCAGCAGGACCCCGGCGAGCATCGCCTGCGCGATCGGCGCCGGAATCGAGGCGATGAGGGTGCCCAGGCGCGGCCACAGCGCGGTGAGTCCGATCAGCCCGCCGACGAGGCAGAACGCCCCGACCGCCGCCGGCCACCCCCCGTCGACCGCACCGGTCGAGGCGAGCAGCGCGGCGCCCGGCGTCGACCAGGCCAGCAGGATCGGCATCCGGTGCCGGCGGCTGAGCCACAGCGTCCCCACCGCCTGGGTGAGGATGACGGCGAGCAGCCCCGACGCGGCCTGCGTCGGGCTCGCGCCGACGGCCCGCAACCCGGCGAGCACCACCAGGGAGGTGCCCGTGAACCCGACCAACGCCGTGAGGACCCCCGCGCTGAGCAGATGCGCGACCCGCACCCGCGCCGCCGCCGCGCCGAGGTCGTCCGCGGATTCCACGTCGACCGGGTCCGCCGGCTCCCCCGGGCGGCCCCGATCATCCGGTTCCATCTACGGCACGATAGTTCGGATCGTTGTAGCCGCACGTCCATCAAGATGTTGCGATGCGTGGCCCCCGACGCCGTGGCCGTCGGCGCCACCGTTGCCCGAGCAGCGCCTCGCCGACGGCCGACGCCAGCCACGGCCCGTACGGACCGGAGAACGCGGCCAGGTCGGCGGGCGCGAACATGGACTGCTCGATCCGGGCGCCGGTCGCCAGATGCGCCGCCAGCGCGTCGCGGCCACGTGCGGCCGCGCGGAACTCCGCCGCGTCGGAGTCTCCCATCGCGGCGAACCAGTCCAGACCCGCGGCCTCGAACGGCGCCACACCCGCCAGACAGACCACGCCCAGAACGCGCTCGGCGAGCATGCCCGCGCAGGTGTCATAGACATGCACGCTCCGTCCGTCGGGAAGCGCACCATCCCTTTCCATCAATGTCACCGTCTCCGTCGCGACGGTACCCGGTGAACACGGCGGGTCAGGCGACGTTCACGAGAGTCATGTGCGCGGCTATCGCAGGTTGGGGTGGGTGCCCGTGTTGTGCGAATCGGCATTTCATGGCCTCTTCCCGGGGTGGCTACGGTGGGATTCATGCAGTGGAGTTTTACGACGGCCACCGATCTCACCGCCGCCCTGCGGGCCGGTGCGGTGAGTTCGGTGGAGTTGACCGACGAGGCGATTGCCCGGATCGAGCGGGACGACACGGTGATCAACGCGATCTGTGTGCGGGACTTCGACCGGGCGCGGGCCGCCGCGCGCGGTGCCGACCAGGCGCGCGCCCGCGGCGAGGACCGGCCGCTGCTGGGTGTTCCGATCACGGTCAAGGAGTCCTACGACATCGCCGGGCTGCCCACGACCTGGGGCATGCCCGCGCACCGCGACCATGTGCCGGTGCGCGATGCGGTCCAGGTATCGCGGGTCAGAGCCGCCGGGGCGGTGGTGCTCGGCAAGACCAATGTGCCGTTGGGATTGCAGGATCTGCAGAGTTTCAACGAGATCTACGGCACCACTCACAACCCGTGGGATCATTCACGAACACCGGGCGGGTCCTCCGGGGGATCGGCGGCGGCGCTGGCGGCTGGATTCGGCGCGCTGTCCCTCGGCTCCGACCTCGCCGGTTCGCTGCGCACCCCCGCGCATTTCTGCGGTGTCCACGCGCACAAGCCGACGCTTGGGCTGGCGGCCAACCGCGGCATGAACCCGCCCGCCACACCGGCACTGCCGGTCGATCTCGATCTCGCCGTCGTCGGTCCGATGGCGCGCTCCGCCCGCGACCTCACGCTCCTGCTCGACGTCATGGCCGGGCCGGACCCGCTGACCCGCGGCGTCGCCTACGCGCTGACCCTGCCGCCGGCACGCCACCAGCGGCTGCGCGAGTTCCGGGTTCTGGTCCTCGACGAGCATCCGCTTCTCGCGACCGGGTCCGCGGTGCGGGCGGGTGTGCACCGGGTGGCCGACGCGCTGGTCGAGGGCGGCGCCCGCGTCGAACGCCGCAGCCCGCTGCTGCCCGACCTGACGCAGGCCGCGAGGCTCTACACGCGGCTGCTGTTCTCGGGCGCCACCGCGCGTTTCCCCGTCGAGTCCTACGAGCAGCTGCGGATCCGTGCCGCCGGCCTCGGCGCGCACGAGAAGGGTCTCGACGCGGCGCGGCTGCGCGCGATGGTGCTCAGCCACCGCGACTGGATCGAGGCGAACGACCAGCGTGAGCTGCACCGGCACGGCTGGCGGGCGCTGTTCGCCGAGTTCGACGCCGTGGTCTGCCCGATCACGCCGACGCCCGCGTTCCCGCACGACCACAACCCCGATCTGTTCGCACGCCGGATCGACATCGACGGCGTCGAGTACCCGTTCTTCGACCAGCTCGTCTGGGCTGGTCTGGCCACCATGCCCGGTCTGCCCGCCACCGCCATCCCCGCGGGCCGCACCGGCGCGGGTCTGCCGGTGGGAGTGCAGCTCATCGGTCCGATGTTCGAGGACCGCACCCCGCTGCGGCTGGCCGAACTGCTCGAGCAGCGCATCGGCGGCTTCCAGGTTCCCCTCACTCTGCGCACCGCGGTCTCGCAGGGACGCACCGGGCGCAGTGGCGCACCCGGTGCCCCTCCCGCATGATGTAACCGACGGCGATCGAAGCTGCCCCATGAGTGACGTCGTCGGGACGAGGTGGCCACCGTCCAGTGCCCAGTGGTGTCTCCACGAGCCGCAATCCAACGACGGGAAACCCACGATGATCGTCAAGCGGATGTTGTTGCCGATGCTCGCTCTGCTCCTCGCCGCCGCCGCCGTCGCGTTCCTCGCGCCAGGCACGGCGCAGGCCCGGCCGCTGGGAGTCGGCGCCGCGCACCGGCCCGGTGTGGCCGTCGCGCCGCGGCGGGTCTACCAGCCGGGTTCGACCTACCGGGCCGGCGTGGTCTACGGCGCCACGTCCGGTTCCGGGACCACGTCCGGTTCCGGGACCACGTCCGGATCGGGGACCACGTCCGGATCCGCGACGACCTCCAGCTCCGGGACCACGGCGGTGTACGGGGCAGGGGTCGGTGTGGTCCGCACACCGCCGCGGGTCTACCGGCCGAGCCCGGTGTACCGGCCGGGTCTTCGGCGTCGCTGAGAACGCCGCGGACACGGACTTCCCGGAGGTCCGAGTGGGTCGCGCACGATGATGTGCGCCGCCCGCACGGACGCGCACCGCCAGGCGCGCGAGCACGCCCGGTGTGGGGGCCCGGCCGGTCAGCCGGAGCCGGATCCCCGCGGGTCGGCTAGGCGGCCGCGTAGCGGGTGATGTTGGCGACCTTGCAGGTGAACGGCCCGGTGGCGGTGACCAGGCTGTTCGCGTCCTGCGGGGACTGCTGGCCGGAGGCCAGGTTGGTCACGGCGACCAGCCCGGTGCCGATCTGCGTCGTCCCGTCCTGGGACTCGAACGCGATCGTGATCGCGTAGTTCGACGTCTTCGAGCTGTGGTTGGTGACCGTGACCTTCGCGTCGGCGAAGCCGGTGGTCGGATCCGCGGCGCACGCCGTGATCGCCACGTCCTCGGCGTGCGCCGGTCCACTGGCCGGTTTGCCGGTGGTGGCACCGCCCGCGCTGGTGTTGCAGCCCGCGATGCTGAACGTGACCGATGCCGCGGCCACGGCGATCAGTAGTTTGCGCATGGTATCCCCCGATGTGATGTTCCGTGAGGGACGCACCTTACCGACCAGAAAACCGCGTGTTTCGTGCCTGGGTCAGCACTGGTAATGCGGCGGGATATCCCCGTGGACATGCGGCGGGGCCGCGCCGGGCGCCAGACGCGCGAGCATGCCGACTTCGAGGGCGATGTACACGGCGCCGTCCGCGGTGACGGTGAGGCCGTGCGGTTCGCTGGACGGCGTCGGCAGGTCGTATTCGTCGATCTTCCCGTCGGCGCCGATGTGTCCGAGGCGGCCGGTGGCCCAGGCGGTGTACCAGCAGCCGTCGCCGGCCGGGTCGGCGGTGATCGCGTGGGGGCGGGCGGCCCGGTCGGGCAGGGGGAACTCCTCGATGCGGCCGTCCGCGCCGATCCGGCCGATCTGGCCGGCGGCGATCTCGACGAACCAGACGGTGCCGGCGGCGTCGCGGCAGATCCCGACGGGGGCGGCGCCGGCGGTCGGCAGCGGATGCAGGGTGATCTGACCGGTGAGGCTGACCCGGCCGATCGCGTTCGCCTGGTTGGCGCTGAACCAGAGCGTGTCCTGGGCGCCGGCGGTGATCGCCGCGGGGAAGGCTCCCTCGACGGGCAGCGGATACTCGCGGACCGTGCCGTCTTCGGGGTCGAGCCGTCCGATCCGGTCCGTGTTCATCTCGGTGAACCACAGGGCGCCGTCGGCGCCGGTGGTGATCCCGAACGGGCCGGCCGCGGGCGTGGGAAGGTCGAAGGAGCTGGTCGCACCGGCCGGGGTGATCCTGCCGATGCGGTGGTCGCGGTTGCGGGTGAACCACAGCGCGCCGTCCGACCCCGCGGTGATGATCGACGGGCCGCAGTCCGCCGGGGTGAGCGGATAGGAATCCAGCTGGCCGTCGTCGGTCAGCCGCGCGATCCGACCGGCGTGCACCATGGTGAGCCACAGCGCCCCGTCGGGACCGCGGGTCACGTCGTAGGGACCGGCGTCAGGGCCCGCCACCCGCATCTCACTGATCATGGCACTGGACGGCTGGGGCATGCCAGCTCTCCTCGTTCGTCACAGGTCATCTGACCGATCCGGGCTCGCCGCGCCCGCTGTGAGGACGGGGGTCGTACTGCGATGATGGGGGCATGCGTACCCGCTGCGGCTCACGGTGGTCGATCGGTTCGGAGAACTCCGTGCTGTGCCTGTGGTCGCAGGGGTCGGTGCTGTCCATCGGCTCGGTCGGTTCGGTGCTCTCGATCGGGTCGGCCGGCTCAGCCGGGTCCCTGTTCAGCGTGGGGTCGTTCGCGAGCGTCGGCTCGGTTCTGAGCGCCGCTTCCCGCTGGTCACTGCTTTCCTGGCGCGCCCGCCTGGCCTCGATGTCGGCACCGGCCCAGCGCTCAATCGTTTGCCGCGCGCCTGGGGCGCCGCGATCCTGAGGTGGTGCTGATACGACGGGAGGTCCCCGGCGACCAGCGGGCGATCGCCGCGGTGCACGACGCCGCGTTCCCCTGCGCCGAGGGCACACCCGCTGCGGAGACGGTGCTGGTCGACGCCCTGCGCACGGCCGGCGACACCATCGCCGCCCTGTCGCTGGTCGCCGAACGCGACGGTCAGATCGTCGGCCACGTCCTCGCCAGCCGGGCCCACCTCGACACGCTGCCCTGCGTGGGGCTGGCGCCCCTGGGTGTCCTCCCGAGCCATCAGCGCCGCGGTGTCGGCAGCGCCCTGATGCACGCGGTCCTCGCCGCCGCCGACGCGCTGGACGTCCCCGCGGCCGTGCTGCTCGGCGATCCCGCCTACTACCGGCGTTTCGGTTTCCAGCCCGCCGGGCCGCGCGGGGTGCTCCCCCAGGATCCCGGCTGGGCCGAGCACCTCCAGATCCGCACGCTTAACCGCTGGGACGGGCGGGCCCGGGGAGTCTTCCGCTACGCCCCGGCCTTCGCCGCCCTGTGAGTGTCGCGTTCACCCGTGCAGGACGGTGGTGTTCTGGCAGGCGACCAGGCGCCACTGACCGGCCTCCTTCGCCATGACGTAGAGGGGGCTGCCCTCATGCTGGCCTTCGATCGGCGCGCCCTGCGGGGTCAGGTAGCGCTGGCGGACCTTCACCGCGGCGACGTCGGGTCGGATGAACAGCACGTGCACGACCTCGTAGGTCGCCCGCAGGTCCGTCATCGCCCCGGGAAGCACCCGGTGGGTGAACACCGAGATCTCCTCGCGGCCGACAAGGCGAAGACCGTGGGCGGTCGTCCAGAGGGCGTCGGATCGGAACAGCCCGACGAACTCCTCGGGAAGCTCGTTCTGCTGGGAGTGTTCCAGGGTGGCGACCACCTGCCTGATCGCGGTGATCTCGGCGTCGCGGTCCTGGTCGTCAACGTCAAAGACGTCCGTCGTCGTCATACCGATCAGGTTGCATGGTGAACCACAGGTGAGGTCCAGTGCTGCGCGCCGGCAGGTCGGTGCGGTCGGCGCGCGGCGTCGCGCAGCGCGGAGCCGGCGCCGGAGGTGACCGGTTCACCGTGGCCGAAACAGGCGAGGTCGGGGTCCAGGGCCGCCAGCCGGCGCAGGGACATGATCGCGGCGTCCCGGTCGACGTTGAACACCCCGAGGATCACCTGCCCGTCCGGTAGGCGCGCGACGGTGTCGCCGGTGAACAGGACACCGTCCTCGGGCAGGTGGATCGCGACGCTGCCCGGGGTGTGGCCGGCGGCGGCGACGGCCTGCGCGCCACCGCCGAACTCCAACGTGTCGCCGTCGTCGAGGTCACGGTCGACGCGTACCGGCGCCGCCTGGACGATCCCGCCGGCGTTGGCCTGCTCGAAGATCGGACGTTCCCAGTCGAGGAGCACCGGTGGGGCGCCCGCCACCCGCCCGCGGATCACCGCGGCGTCGTCGCGGTGCGCGCAGATGACGACGTCACCCCAGGCGGCGACCTCGTTCGCCGCGCCCACATGGTCGTGGTGGAAATGGGTGAGGACCAGTTGGCGCACGTCGGCGGGGTCGCGGCCCAGCGAGCGGATCCCCGCGGCGATCCGTGCACCGGACCCGGCGACACCGCAGTCGATGAGGGTCAGCCCGTCGTCGTCGACCCAGAGGTAGGCGTGCCCGAGGGGGAAGCGCAGAAAGTAAAGCCTCGGTGCCAGCCGCACCATCTCCCTCGCATCCATACCGGTGACGCTAGAACTGCGATCATCGACCCGCCAGCCTGTTGCGCCCAGCGCGGATCTGCCACCAGCAGACCGGGCGCGCCACGCCTGGCCCGACCCGCCGCATCGCCGCAGGGACGTCGGTGGCGTCCGCCGCGTGCCGGCCGGCAGTGCGTGTCCTGGGGATGGCGGTCCGGTCCGAGGTGCAGAATGGCGCGGACCTGACCGGCACTCCAAGTGAGGGTATCGGCTGTATGAGTGAGCGGCAGAATGGTGTGGTGAAGTGGTTCAACGACGAGAAAGGCTACGGATTCATCACTCCGGAGAACGGTGCGGATCTTTTCGTCCACTTCAGGGCGATCCAGGGCAACGGTTTCAAGAGCCTCCAGGAGGGGCCGGCCGTCACGTTCGTCGCGGTCCAGGGCCAGAAGGGTCTGCAGGCCGATGAGGTCGAGCCCGCGTAGTCCTCGCTCGCCAATGTCGCCGCTCGCCAGTGTCGCCGTCGTCCGAGGAGGATGGGCCCATGCCTGCGATACGACGTTTTGACCATGTCGGTGTCACCGTCGCGGATACAAACGAGAAGCATGAGAGTGTTGTCGAACTCGACAGGCGGACAATCGCCACATGAAACGTAGCGGATCGCTCGCCCTTCGTCTTGCATTGAAGAAACCACGACTCGGACGGTAACGAAAAAGGAGTATCGGTGATGCTTGTTGACTGCGCTGGAGCTCGTATCGGTGGTGCAAAAAGACTGTTGAACGAGTTTGACCTCTACGTGCGGAACCAGGATGCCACCGGCGTGCATGTCGTGGGCCGCGACCGCAGCCTGACCGCGCCGTGGCTCGCGCGCCGCGAGTGCCAGCGGCGACGGTTCGGTTGCGCGGTAGCGCTGAACAACGTGAGCTTCACCGTCACCGGCCATGAGCGTCGGGTCCTCCTGCACGGCGCGCAGCATTTCCTCTGGCCCGAGGAGACACGAGCACTCGGCCCGAGGATCAGCCGGGCCGTGCACCTCCAAGCCCGGGTCGTGCGGACCGCGGCCCTGCGGTCTCATTGTGTCATCGTTCCGTCGACCTCCATGGCAGAACGGGTCGCCAGCGCGCTGCCTGCCGTCACCGACCGGCTCGTCGTTGCCTTCAACCCGGTCACGCTCCCAAGCGCCGACACGCTGTCCACCGGAGACGAGGAAACACCACCCGATCCCGGTCGATGGCCCACAAAAATCCTCTGCCCCATCATCATCACACCCCGCAAAAAGATGACCGGCAGGCTCCGCGCCGCCCTCACCGCCCTCGATATTCTCGCGGCCCCACCGGAACGGATCGACGCCACTCTGCTCGTCACCACACGCGCCGACTGTTTGGAAGACCCCTCCCTGGCAGCTCATCCCCGCCTCGCGCTCATCGGGGAACATCCCGCGGCTGCCGTCACCAGCCTGATGACCCGCTGCGGCGCAATCTTCTTCCCTACCGAGTTGGAGTCGTTCGGCTACCCCCTCGCCGAGGGCCGGCTACTCGGTGTCCCCGTGATCGCCCGGAACACCGCCCACAACCGCGAGATCGCCGGATCCGCGCTGATCGGCTACAACCAGGAAAAACCAGAAGAAATCGCCGCTGCCCTCTGCGCCGCCCTCACCACCACCACGCACCCCGACCACACCAAAATGTTCGCCCGAGACCCCTACTTCAACTTGCTACTCGCCACGCCAAAAAGCTGATGCCCCGGGCCCAGAGATATTCCGACACCGCCCACCTGTCAGCGTTCACCCACAGCCACCTCCACAGCAACCCGGGCACTCTGCTCCACTCCTACCGGACCCCCGGTTTCAAGAGCCTCCAGGAGGGGCCGGCCGTCACGTTCGTCGCGGTCCAGGGCCAGAAGGGTCTGCAGGCCGATGAGGTCGAGCCCGCGTAGTCCTCGCTCGCCAATGTCGCCGCTCGCCAATGTCGCCGCTCGCCAGTGTCGCCGCTCGCCAGTGTCGCCGTCGTCCGAGGAGGATGGGCCCATGCCTGCGATACGACGTTTTGACCATGTCGGTGTCACCGTCGCGGATCTCGACGCGGTGACGGCGTTCTTCGTCGACCTGGGTCTGGAGGTCCGGGGCTCGCAGGAGGTGGAGGGCGAGTTCCTGGACACCGTCTGCGGCATCCCGAACTCCCGCACCAGGATTGTCATGCTCAGCCCGCCAGGAGGTGGCACCTGCCTGGAACTCTCCAGCTTCTCCCGGCCCGAGCACACGCCGGGATCACCCACCGCGATGGCCAACGAACTCGGGCTGCGCAACGTGGCGTTCGAGGTCGAGGACCTGCAGGGCACCGTCGATCGGCTGGCCGCGCAGGGCTACGGGCTCGTCGGCGGGGTGGGCGAGTACGAACACTCCTGGCGCATGGCCTACCTGCGCGGCCCGGAAGGCATCATCGTGGCCCTCGCCGAACGCCTCGGGTGACCCCTACCAGGCTGCCCGTACGGTGAGGGGGTGATCCTCCCCCGGGTCCGCGATACGCGGTTCATCACCGTCCGCCGCGGTGGGGTGCTCACCGACGACGACCATCGGCTGCTGGCCCGGTGGGCGGCCGGGTGCGCCGAGCATGTCCTGGACCTCTTCGAGTCCGCGCAGCCCTCGGACTCCCGGCCTCGGGACGCGATCGAGAGGATCCGGGCCTGGTCGCGTGGCGAGATCACGATGATGCAGGCCCGCGCGGCGGGAGGTCATGCCATGGCCGCGGCCAGAGTGCGCCGCGGCGCACCTCGCCACGCCGCGTTCGCCGCCGGCCAGGCCGCTGTGGTCGCCCACGT
>NZ_JALKFU020000947.1 GCF_023242965.2 Frankia sp. AgKG'84/4 | reverse complement strand
GCGCCGGCGAGGCCGCGGCGCTGGCGGAGGGCGCCGGTGCTGCCCTGCCCGCCACCAGCGCGCTCAGCGTCGAGCGGTAGCGGCCAGAACCGCGCGCGGCGACGCCATGCGGAACAATCACGTGATGGGCGACACGGACGTGACGAAGAAGCCGGCAGCCGGGCTGCTCGGCATCGGTCAGGCTGCGCAGGAACTCGGCGTCTCGGTGCGGGCGCTGCGGTACTACCAGGAGATGGGCCTGATCACGCCGTCCGGGCGGACCACGGGCGGCAACCGGCTCTACGCCGGGGAGGACCTGGACCGGGTTCGCCGGATCAGGGAGCTGCAGACACTGCTCGGCTTCAACCTCGACGAGATCCGCGCGATCCTCAAGTCGGAGGACCGCCTGACCCAGGTCAGGCTGGAATACCGGGCCGCCTCCGACGACGTCGACCGGATGCGGCTCCTGCTGGAGGCGCAGGCCGCCTACCAGCGGCTACGCGGTGAGGTCGAGGAGAAGGTCAACCGGCTGACCGCCTTCCGGGACGAGCTCGACGAACGGCTCGCCCGCACCGAGCGCCTGCTCGGTGACGCCGTCGCCCACACGTCCTGACACCCGTCGGCCCGTCCGAGGGCAGCACCGGCCCGGCGGTCCGTGCGCGGGCAGTGCCGGCCCGGCGGTCCGTGCGGTCAGCTCGGGCCCGGCG
>NZ_JALKFU020000946.1 GCF_023242965.2 Frankia sp. AgKG'84/4 | reverse complement strand
GCCCGCAGGCCGTCCGCGAGCAGGCCCCGGCAGCGAGCGGCGACCGCGGCTGGCCAGGCCAGGCCGGTGGCACGAGCCCGTTCGTCGAGCCATGCCACGACCTGGACCGCCTGGTCGGGTGCGGCGGCGCGGATGTATGCCTCGGCTAGGTCCGCGGCGAGCGGGATGGTGTTGGGGTTACCCAGCCCCCTGTCGACCATGCGGCTCCAGGCGTCGGCGAGGGTCAGCGCGGCCACGTCGTACTCACCGTGGCCGATCGCGGCGAGACCGAGCGCCGCGTCGGCATGCAGATCGACCAGGCCAATGCCATAGGGGCCGGTCTCGGCGCGCAGCCGCGCGATCCGTTGCTCGCACAGCGCCCGGTCGCCACGGGCGGCGTCGATGCGGGCGAGCACACCGAGGCTGAACCCGAGTGCCGGCGCCTGGCCGAGCTCCTCGGCCCAGCGCAGGGCCTCCACGCCGTCGGCGTAGGCGGCGGCCCACAGCCCACGCCAGCATTCGAGCTCACAGCGCACCGCGAGACCGTAGGACAGCATCGCCGGGGCGCCGTCGCGGCGAGCGGCATCGACCGCCGCGGACAGCAGCCGCACCGCCGCACGCGGCTCCTCCACGTCGAGCAGGGCAGCGCCGGCGAGCACGAGCGCCTGCTGGTCGAGGACGTCATCGGCGGCGCCGAGCTGCCCGGCCACGTC
>NZ_JALKFU020000945.1 GCF_023242965.2 Frankia sp. AgKG'84/4 | reverse complement strand
GGCATGATGTATTGAATGCAAAAAATCATGAACGTGAAGCGGAAATCATTGCTAACGCCGGTGAGCAGGGAGCGGTGACGATCGCGACCAACATGGCCGGCCGCGGTACGGATATCAAGCTTGGCGAAGGCGTAAGGGAGCTTGGCGGACTTGCCGTTCTCGGTACAGAGCGCCATGAAAGCCGCCGTATTGATAATCAGCTGCGCGGACGTTCCGGACGTCAGGGAGACCCGGGTGTCACCCAGTTCTATCTTTCCATGGAAGATGAGTTGATGCGCCGATTCGGTTCCGACAATATGAAGGCGATGATGACCCGCCTTGGCATGGATGACACCCAGCCAATCCAGAGCCGGATGGTGACGAGAGCCGTTGAATCCGCGCAAAAACGTGTGGAGGGCAACAACTTCGATGCCCGTAAACAGCTTCTTCAATATGATGATGTCCTGCGCCAGCAGCGTGAAATCATCTATAAGCAGCGTTCTGAGGTAATCGACAGTGAAAACCTCCGCGAAATTGTAGAGAGAATGATTGACTCATCCGTCCGCCGCAGTGTGGCTGCCTATGCTCCGGGACTTGATGACGAAGAGGGCTGGAACCTCCAGGGAGTCATCGATTATGTCAACGGAAATCTTCTCGATGAAGGCGACATTAACGAAGAAGACTTGAAGGATAAGGATTCTGAGGAAATCGCTGAGG
>NZ_JALKFU020000944.1 GCF_023242965.2 Frankia sp. AgKG'84/4 | reverse complement strand
GCACCGGCCCGGCCGGGCCGGGCCGACGTCGCGTAGATCCGCACCTCCCAGCCGGGCGGCGGCGTCCACCGCAGCGTGGTCCGCCCACCGGCGGTGACCGCGGCGAGGTCGCGCACGGGCCGGGGCCGGGCGATCACCTCGATGTCCGTCGTGGCCCCGGGGGTGCGGGCCGACTGACCTGTCACGTCGTGGTACTCGACGAAGACGTGGTAGCGGTAGGTGACGCCGACGGTGACGTCGGTGTCGTGGAGGACGCCGCCGGTGACCTGGGCACGCCGGGGCGGCTGGGCCGGGGCGGCGGAGTCGGTCCGCTCGACCGTGACGACGGATGACGACCCGTCGAGGCGCCACTCCAGCCGCACGCCGCTGGCGCTGCGCTCGGCGCGCAGGTCGGCGGGATCGCGGGTGCACACCACCGGCTCGGTGACCACCGGCTCGGAGCGGCGTTCGCCGCAGATCGCGGTGATCTCGTGCCGCACCGGCGTCCACGCCGGCGCACCGGCGTCGGTCAGCTCGGTGGCCCGGGTGGTGCCCAGGGGGCGCCGGCCCAGGGTCGCGCCACCGTCCTCGACGAGGACGACGCGCTCGACCCGGTAGGACACCGGCCCGCAGACCGACGGCGAGGGCCGCCAGCGCAGCTGGACCGAGCCGTCGGCGCCGGCCACGGCGGTGAGCTCGCTCGGCGGGGCCAGTGGC
>NZ_JALKFU020000943.1 GCF_023242965.2 Frankia sp. AgKG'84/4 | reverse complement strand
GCGTAGCGCGGCGCGGCGCGGCGCGGCGTAGCGCGACGCGGCTGGATGGAGCCGCCACCCCGCGATGGACCGCCGGCAACAACCGCTCGACCGACGCCCGCGCGGCATCGGTGATCTCACGCCGACCAGCCACGGCTCATGAGGCCTGACCGGCGACCTTGATCCACGATGCCTGGCTAGGGAACGTAGGCGAGGGTGAAGGCGAGGGTGGCGTAGAGAGTCATCGCCGCGGTGGAGGCCACGAGCACGGCGGTGAAGACCTCCCGGCGGGCGGTGACCAGCGCCGCGACGAGCAGGAACGGGAAGGCGCCGTACAGGTAGCGTTCGGCCGAGTCGAGGTTGCTGCCCGTCAGCACCGCCGCCAGTACCAGTGCGCACCACAGCGGGTAGGACACCGCGAGGCGCCGGGCCATCACCACGAGGCCGAGGACGGCCAGCAGCAGCCAGGGCACGTGCAGCCCGGTGCCGAGCTGACCGGAGAACGTCCCCCGGGCGGCGTGCCAGAGCACCGACACGGGATTGGCGGTGCTGCCGTGGCGGGCGGCGTCCCGCTGGATCGTGAACGGCGCGAAGCCGTCCCCGTAGGTGTGCGACGACCAGAGGACGTACAGCGCCGCTCCGGCCAGCGGCGCTGCGATCGCGACCAGCCGGCGTGCGGCCTCCACCGCACCGCGCCGCGCCCGCCCGGGGGTCGGGGC
>NZ_JALKFU020000942.1 GCF_023242965.2 Frankia sp. AgKG'84/4 | reverse complement strand
ATTGAGCGCACAGGCCATTATTGGCTCATTCTGGCTTATTTGCTGGACGAATGGGGCATTCGCCTTGTCATGACAATTCCTATGCATGTCAAGCGATCCAAAGAGCTGGATGACAATCTGCCAACGAAGCATGATGCCAAAGATGCCTTGGTTATCGCGCGCCTTGTGAAGGATGGGAGGTTCAGCTATCCACGCATCCTCAAAGGGGTGGAAGCCGATCTGCGCGTCGGTGCCAGCCTGAGATCGAAGCTGGTAGAGGAATTAGGTTCTGTAAGCAACAAGCTGATCCGTTGGACGGACCGGTATTTCCCGGAGTTTGCACAGGTATTTCCGTCATTCGGAAAAATGGCACTCGCTGCTTTGGAACATACCCCTTTTCCAAGCGATCTCGCAGGGAAAGAGCCCGATGAGGTATTGATGCTTTACCGGAAAAGCGAGGGGCTCAAGGCTCCGCAAAGGCCAAAAGCAGCCAGGCTGATTGAACATGCAGGCACCTCGATTGGCGTCACGGAGGGACAGCAGATGGCCCGTATAGAAGTAGCCACACTTGTCCGCCGTTATCGTCAGCTCGAGGAAGAGATTGAGACACTTACGCAGCAGTTAACCGAACTTATCCAGACATCTGTGGAGTATCAATGGCTTAAAACCGTGCCCGGCCTAGGGGACGCGACCATTGTCGAATTATTATCGGAAATCGGAAGCTTT
>NZ_JALKFU020000941.1 GCF_023242965.2 Frankia sp. AgKG'84/4 | reverse complement strand
CCGCCGGCCAGGACGCCGACGACGGCCCGGCCGTGCCCTCGGGGTCGGGCGTGTCGCCCGGCGCCACCGCGTCCGCGCTGCCCGCCGCTACCAGCGAGCGGCACCAGCGCTCCGGATCGTTCGGCTGGAAGACCTGGTCCGCGACCATCGCCAGCAGTCCGCTGACCGCCCGCATCCCGCCCAGGCCGTACACCGCCACCAGCAGCCGGGCGGCGTCGTGGACGATCGGCGGGACGTAGGGCCGCACCCGTGGATCCACGTGAATCGAATCCGGGTCCAGGCCGAGGGCCAGATCCGGCGGCATCGGGACGAACAGCAACCGGGGCGCGATGGACCCGTCCGCGGTCCGTGCCGGTCGCGACACGTCGCCGGCGACCACCCGCGCGGCGCTGCCAGCCCCGTCCTCGGCCACCCCGCCCGGGCTGGCCGAGGTGATGTGGGAGGAGAAGGTCAGCCGGTACGGGAGCACCGTTTCGAGCGTCTCGACGAGGGCCCACATCAGCGTGACCGCTTCCTGCGCGCCGGTGTGCGACACCGCGAACGGTCGTTGCGTCCACGACCAGGCGAGCACCGTCGCGATCAGATTGGTCAGCCGGTGCCGGCGGGCGGCGGGGGGCGCGCGGCGCCGCCGGGCCCCCCCCCCCCGCCCCCCCTGGCCCCTGACATATAAAAAAAAAACCACCCCCCCCAACACATCACCAACTATA
>NZ_JALKFU020000940.1 GCF_023242965.2 Frankia sp. AgKG'84/4 | reverse complement strand
GTCTCGCGATGGCCGCCCACCACGGCCACCGGGTGGTCGCCGTGGACGCCTCGCCCGACCAGTGCGGCCTGCTCGCGCACCGGGTCGGGCTGATCCCGCCGGGCGTGGGCCTGCGGGAGCTGGCCGGCGCCCGCCCGCCGGTCTCCTCGCTGGAGGAGGTCCGCCGCTACCTGGCCTCCGACGGCACGGGCGGGTTCGAGGTGCTCGCCGGAATGCGCGATCTCGTCGGCCCGGGCCTGCAGCCCGAAGAACTGGCCTGGGCGCTCGACATGCTCGGGCACTGGTATCCGGTGGTCGTCGCGGACGCGCCGCCAGGCTGGAGCCAGCCGATTCCCGCGACCCTGCTCGCCCGAGCCGACCTGCTCGTGCTCACCGTCCGTGCGGGGGAGACGGAGATCGCCGGCGCGGACGACGCCCTGACCGCGCTCACCGCCGCCGGGCGCGGCGACCTCGCCGCCACGGTCATCGTCGCCATCATGGAGACCTATCCATCCCGGCTCGGCCGCACCGCCCGGATGCGCCTGGACCACCTGGAGGACCGGGCGTACATCACCGTGCTGGTGCCTTTCGACGCCGGGCTCGCCGACGGCCGGCCGATCAACTGGTTCCGGCTGCGCCGCCGGACCCGGTTCGCCTTCCAACGCCTCGCCGGCGCGGTCGCCACCGCCCCGCTGCCCGGCAGCCAGCCGGCGCTGGCGCTGGCCCGCCC
>NZ_JALKFU020000939.1 GCF_023242965.2 Frankia sp. AgKG'84/4 | reverse complement strand
ACCTGCTGCTGACCAGCCGTCGCGGCGAGCGGGCACCGGGAGCGGCGGAGCTCGCCGCGGAACTGCGCGGGCTGGGCACGCGCGTCACGATCGCCGCGGTTGACGTGGCCGACAAGGCGGCGCTCGCGGACGTCCTCGCCGCCATCCCGGCGCAGGTCCCGCTGCACGCGGTCGTGCACACCGCGGCCGTGCTGGACGACGGCCTGATCGCGGAGCTGACGCCGGAGAAGATCGACCGGGTGCTGCGGGTGAAGGTCGGCGGTGCCCGCAACCTGCACGAGCTGACCCTCGACGCGGACCTGGACGCCTTCGTGCTGTTCTCCTCGATCGCCGGCACCGCCGGGGTGTCGGGTCAGGGCAACTACGCGCCGGGCAACGCCTACCTCGATGCCCTCGCCGCCCACCGGCGTGCCGCCGGGTTCGTCGCCACCTCCCTCGCCTGGGGGCAGTGGGCCGGCGAGGGGCTCGCCGACGGGGCGGCGCAACGTGTCCTCGCCCGGTACGGGCTGCTCGCGATGGCGCCGGACACGGCCGTACGGGCCCTGGCCGACGCACTCGCCGACGGCGAGACCAGCCTCGCGGTCGTCAACGCCGACTGGCGGACGTTCCACCAGGCCCGGCCGCATCCGCTCATCCACGAGCTGCCGGCGGTCGCCGCGGAACGGGCCGCCCGCGCCGGGCGGACCGGTGCGGACGGCGACGCGGCGGCC
>NZ_JALKFU020000938.1 GCF_023242965.2 Frankia sp. AgKG'84/4 | reverse complement strand
AAGGAGCGGGGCCTGTGGGCGGCGCACCTCGACCGTGAGCTCGGCGGTCAGGGGCTGGGGCAGGTGCGTCTCGCGCTGATGCACGAGATCCTTGGTCGGACTCCGTCGGCGTCGGCGCTGTTCGGCAATCAGGCGCCGGACTCGGGTAACAGTGAGCTGCTGGCGATCGGTGCGAACGAGGAGCAGAAGGACCGGTGGCTGTGGCCGCTGCTCGACGGCCGGCTCCGCTCGTCCTTCGCCCTCACCGAACCCGACACCGCTGGTTCGGACCCGACGACGATCCGCACGGCCGCTGTCCTCGATGGTGACGACTACGTCCTCAACGGGCGCAAGTGGTTCGCGTCGGGTGCCGCGACGGCCGACTTCGTTCTCGCCATGGTGGTGACGAACCCGGATGGCAAGCCGCATGAGCGCGCCTCGATGATCTGTATCGAGAAGGGGACGCCGGGAATGAACATCGTGCGGGACGTCGGCACGATTGATCATCCCTGGCCCGCCCCGAACGAAGCCCATTCCGCCGGGCACGCCGAAATCCTTTTCGAGGACTGCCGGGTGCCGCGGGCGAACCTGATCGGCGCGCCGGGCGAGGGTTTCCTGCTGGCCCAGAAGCGGCTTTCGGGTGGGCGGATCCATCACGCGATGCGGTGGATAGGTCAGAGCCAGCGGGCGTTCGACATGATGTGCGAACGGGCGGTGAGTCGGACGGTGCG